>JAFABT010000145.1 GCA_023425905.1 Actinomycetes bacterium
CGAAGGAGCCGACGCCGCCCGACCCGCCGTGGACGAGGACGACCTGCGTGCGCGACGGCGCGACCTCGGCTGCACGACCGGACCCGTCAGGCGCGCGCAGACCGCCCGCGTCGACGAGATTCGTCCAGGCGGTGAGCGCCGCCTCGGGGAGCGCGGCCGCGTCGACGAGCGACACCCCGGCCGGGACCGGAAGCAGCATCGAGGCGGGAACCGCCACCTGGTCGGCGCACCCGCCGCCGCTCACGACGGCGCAGACCTCGTCGCCCACCTCGACGCCGACGACCTCCGACCCCATGTGACGCACGACGCCCGAGATCTCGAGGCCCAGCCCGCGGGGCGCTCCTGGCGGCGGCGGGTAGAGGCCGCGCCGCTGCAGGACGTCCGCCCGGTTGACCCCTGCGGCCACGACGTCGACGACGACGTCGTGCGAGGTCGCGACGGGTGCGGCGGTCTCCAGCAGGGCCAAGGTCTCGAGTCCGCCCGGGACGGGTGCCTGTAGGCTGCGCATGGAAAGACCCTAGGACCCGGCCCCCTCGCCAGGCCCGACCAGGGTGCTCCCGCCGTTCCCCACGGACCACCTGCGTGACAAACTCTGCCTGCCGACCTAATGCAAGGTCTGGTAACGGCCGATGAACCTTCAACGGTGCAGTGGCGCCGATCGGCGTGCAGTGCGCTGAGAGGGTCCAGCCGTCAGGACTCCGGTCCGTCGAGTGGGAGAGGTGACAATGCTCCGCAGGTTGAGCGTTCGCGGGAAGGTGCTCGCGGCCCTTGCTGTGCCCGTGATCGTGCTCTTCGTCACCGCGGGCGTCATCGCCGGGGGCGCGCTCAACGACGTCCGGGCAGCTCGTGGTGTCAGCCAGCTCCTCGACGGTCTCCGCGCCTACCGCGCCACGATCGTCGTGATGCAGGACGAGCGCGATCTCACGTTGGCCTACTTCAACGCGGCCGAGCAGGGCGACAAGCAGCGCGACGAGGCGAAGAAGGTCCTCGACGCGGCTCGGGTCGCGACCGACGCCACGCTGCGCAACTCGAACGACGCGATGAAGACCGTCGACTACAGCGGCCTCGGCGGCGAGGACGGCGCCCTCATCAACGCCGTCGCAGAGACGGTCGCCGGTCACACCTCGCTCGCGAGCCTCCGTGGCCGCGTCGACATCCTCGGCACCCGCCTGTTCCAGGCGGAGGCGGACTACTCGCGCATCATCGAGACGGACATCCTCCTCGGACGGCGTATCGCGGCCCTCATCGACAACCGGTCGCTCGCCGAGCACCTCGACGCCTACGCCCTCGTCGAGATGTCCGCCGAGCGGCTCACCCGCGAGAGCGCCTTCGGTGCTCACCTCATCGACGCAGGCGGCGACGACTCCGCGGCCGTCACGGCCTTCACCGCCCTGTTCGGCGAGTCCGAGACGTACCGCAAGGACGCCTCGGTGGCGGTGCGCGGCCTCGGCGACGAGAACATCGTCCTGCCCTCGATCGGCGCGTCCTGGGACGGCACCCGCGGCTACCTCTCGAGCCAGCAGCTGCTGCGCACGGGCGAGTCCCGGTACTTCAAGCAGCTGCAGTCGAAGGACTGGCGCACCCAGATCGACGCCGAGAAGGCGTCGATCGAGAACGCGCGCGCCGCGCTGTTCAGCCGCTCCGTCGCGCTCGCCGAGTCAGACGCCTCCTCGGCCCTCCGCGGCGCCATCGTCACCGTCGGGCTCACCGTGCTCGGCGTGCTCGCGTCGATCGCCGTCGCGATCCTCATCGCCCGCTCGCTCGTCGAGCCGATCCGACGCCTCCAGGTCGCCGCCGCGAACGTCCGCGACCAGCTGCCGCGCCTCGTCGAGGAGGTCTCCGTCCCCGGGCAGGGACCCGACGTCACGATGGCCCAGGTTCCGGTCGAGTCGAACGACGAGATCGGCCAGCTCGCCGCCGCGTTCAACGAGGTCAACAACACGACCATCGAGGTCGCCAAGGAGCAGGCCGCGCTCCGTGGCTCGATCGCGGAGATGTTCGTCAACGTCGCCCGCCGCGACCAGGTGCTGCTCAACCGGCAGCTCGCGTTCATCGACACCCTCGAGCGCACGGAGGAAGACCCGGCGACCCTGTCGAACCTCTTCCGCCTCGACCACCTCGCGACCCGGATGCGTCGCAACGCCGAGTCGCTCCTCGTCCTCGCGGGCGTGGACACCGGTCGACGCGTGCGCAACGCACTGTCGCTGTCCGACGTCATCCGCACCGCCTCGTCCGAGATCGAGCAGTACGACCGCATCGACCTCGTCCTCGAGAACGACCCGATGATGCACGGGTTCAACTCGCTCCCCGCCGCGCACATGCTCGCGGAGCTCCTCGAGAACGCGACGGTGTTCTCCGAGCCGGAGACCCCCGTCCAGGTCATCACCGGTGCGGACATCGAGTTCATCACCGTGCGGATCATCGACCAGGGCCTCGGCATGTCGGACGAGGAGATCATCGAGGCCAACCTCAAGATCCGTCGGACGAACGCCTCCGAGACCGTCGGTGCGCAGCGCCTCGGCCTCTACGTCGTCGGCCGCCTGGCGACCCGCCTCGGCACGCGTGTCAACATCGCCAAGGCGTCGTCGGGCACGGGCACCGAGACCTTCGTCCGCTTCCCCCGCAACCTCTTCGTCGACAACGGCGCCGAGGTCGACGGCGCGGGCTTCCCGCAGCAGCCGGCCGCGATGTCCGCCGCGGAGCAGCGCGTCGCCGCCCAGTTCGAGCCGACCTTCGAGCCGTCGTCCGACAGCATCGCCGTCCGCGGCTCGATGCCGGTCGAGACGCCGCCGGTCGTCGCGGAGGTCAACCTCGCGGCGCTCACGGACGGGTCCACCGCGCTCGGCCTCCCCAAGCGTCGCCTCGAGGGCGCGGCCTCCGAGCCGGCCGCACGTGCCGCTGCACCTGCCGCTCCTGCAGCGCCCGCAGCAGCGGGCGGGCTGCCACAGCGAGGCGAGCAGGCGATGCGC
>JAFABT010000201.1 GCA_023425905.1 Actinomycetes bacterium
TCCCGGGCCGGCACCGACCAGACGACCGTCACGGAAGGCGCTCACCATGGCATCGAACTCGAGGGCACCGCGGGCCACGCGACGCGTGGGGTGGGGGCAGCGGCTGTCGAGGTGGGACGTCAAGGTCTCTCCCTACCTCTACATCTCCCCGTTCTTCATCCTCTTCGCGATCTTCGGGGCGTTCCCGCTCCTGTTCAACATCGTCGTCGCGCTGCACGACTGGCACCGCCGGGCCGGCATGGGCGACTACGTCGGGCTCGACAACTTCACCTGGGTGCTGCAGCAGCCGCTGTTCTGGCGCTCGCTCGAGAACACGTTCTCGATCTTCCTGTGGGGTGGCATCCCGCAGCTCGTCCTCGCGCTGCTCATCGCGGCGGTCCTCGACCAGAACCTGCGTGCGCGGACGTTCTGGCGGATGAGCGTCCTCGTGCCCTTCGTCGTCATGCCCGTCGCGACGGCGATGATCTTCGGGCAGGTCTTCGGCCAGTTCGGCATCCTCGTGCCGAACCTCCAGGACATGGGGCTGCTCACCCACGTCGACTCGCCGTTCTTCCAGGACCGGCTGCTGTCGCACATGGCGATCGGCTCGATGGTCGTCTTCCGGTGGACCGGGTACAACGCGCTCATCCTGCTCGCGGCGATGCAGGCCGTGCCGCGCGAGCTCTACGAGGCTTCGACGGTCGACGGTGCGAGCCGTGCGCGGCAGTTCTTCTCCGTGACCCTGCCGAGCATCCGGCCGACGATGATCTTCGTCATCCTCACGATGACGATCGGCGGCCTGCAGATCTTCGACGAGGCCCGGATGTTCGACGGCGGCGGCACGGGCGGCGGCAAGGGTGGCGCTGACAACCAGTGGACGACGGTCGTGCTCTACCTCTACAACCTCGGCTTCGGCGACTGGCAGGACCGCATGGGGCAGGCGGCGGCGGTCGGGTGGATCTTCGCGCTCGTCATCGTCGTGTTCTCCCTCGTGAACTTCCTCCTCACACGTCGGATCGCGTCGTCGACGACGAAGAGGGCCCGGGTGACCAAGGCGCAGCACCGGGCCGCGATCGCCCGTGCACGCGCCGCGGCCTACGCGGCGCGCGCCGCGGCTGACCCCACCCGTGACGCCACGACCCTGGAAGGGGCGAACCGATGAACACCGGTCTCATCGAGAACACCGCAGGCCGCGGCGCGGTGCGGTACGCGAAGAAGCGCGCCGACAAGGGCCGCCCGATCACGTCCCGCGCCCCGTCGAGCCGCCGGCCCGGAGGTCTCACCTACGCGATCCTCACGGTCGTCGTCGCGGTGTCCCTCTTCCCGCTCTACGCCTCGGCGATGTACGGCTCCTCGACGACGCAGGAGATCTCCCGCTCCGTCGGGAGCCTGCCGCGGTGGTTCCCGACGCTCACGCTGCTCGACAACTTCGGGGAGGTGTTCAACGCCTCCCAGTTCAACTTCTGGCTCGCGTTCTTCAACTCGGTGCTCGTGGCCGTGTCGGTGAGCGCCTCGACGGTGCTGTTCTCGACGCTCGCGGGCTTCGCCTTCGCAAAGCTCACGTTCCGGGGGCGGCAGACGCTCTACGTCGTCGTCATCGCGACGCTCGCGATCCCGGCGCAGATCGGCACGATCCCGATGTTCGTCATGATGAACGACTTCGGGTGGATCGACTCGCTCCTCGCGCTCACGATCCCGAGCCTCGTCGGCGCGTTCGGCGTGTTCTGGATGACGCAGTACCTCCAGGAGGCGCTGCCCTTCGAGCTCGTCGAGGCGGCGCGGGTCGACGGGGCGTCGATGTTCCGGACGTTCTGGTCGATCGCGATGCCTGCGGCCCGGCCCGCGGCGGCGACGCTCGCGCTGTTCACGTTCGTCGGGTCGTGGAACAGCTTCTTCTGGCCGGCCGTCGTCATGCGATCGCAGCTGACGATGCCGCTCGTCATCCCGCAGCTGCGCGGGGCGTTCACGACGGACACCGGTCTGGTGATGTCAGGAGTGTTCCTCGTCGCAGCGCCGCTGCTCATAGTCTTTGTGTTCGCGGGCAAGCAGCTCGTCTCGGGCGTCATGGCTGGCGCCGTCAAGGGCTGACCGCCCCCTCGTCGAGTATCAAGGAGCATCCCCCATGCTGCGTGGCAGTGCGGCCATCAACCCGGCGTTCACCGTCGGCCCCGTCCGACGCAACACCTTCGGGTCGTTCGTCGAGCACCTCGGCCGGTGCGTCTACTCCGGGATCCACGACCCGGAGCACCCGACGGCCGACGCCGACGGGTTCCGGCAGGACGTCATCGAGCTGGTCCGCGAGCTCGGCGTCTCGACGGTGCGCTACCCGGGCGGCAACTTCGTCTCGGCGTACCGCTGGCGCGACGGCGTCGGCCCGGTCGAGGAGCGGCCGCGTCGCCTCGACCTCGCCTGGCACTCGACGGAGCCGAACACGGTGGGGCTCGACGAGTTCATGCGGTGGTGCGCGGCGGCGGGTGTCGAGCCGATGATGGCGGTCAACCTCGGCACGGCCGGGGTGCTCGACGCGGTCGACGTGCTCGAGTACACGAACGTGCGGGGCGGCACGACGCTGTCGGACCTGCGGCGGGCGAACGGCGCGGACGAGCCGTACCGCGTCTCGATGTGGTGCCTGGGCAACGAGATGGACGGTCCGTGGCAGACGGGGCACAAGACCGCCCACGAGTACGGGCGGCTCGCGGCGGAGACCGCCCGGGCGATGCGCCAGGTCGACCCGAACCTCACGCTCGTCGCGTGCGGGTCCTCGGGCCGTCAGATGGCGACGTTCGGCTCGTGGGAGCAGACCGTCCTCACGGAGGCCTACGACCAGGTCGACCTCGTCTCGGCGCACGCGTACTACCACGAGGCCGACGGGGACCTGCAGTCCTTCCTCGCCTCCGCCGTCGACATGGACCGGTTCATCGAGGAGGTCGTCGCGACGGCCGACGCGGTCCGCGCCGCGGGCAAGCACACGAAGCGGATCAACATCTCGTTCGACGAGTGGAACGTCTGGTACATCGACCGGGCGGAGTCGCAGCCGCCGTCGGGTGACGACTGGCCCGTGGCTCCCGTGCTCCTCGAGGACCGCTACTCGGTCGCGGACGCGGTCGTCGTCGGGAACCTCCTCATGTCGCTGCTGCGGCACACGGACCGGGTGCATTCCGCCTCGCTCGCGCAGCTCGTCAACGTCATCGCGCCGATCATGACCGAGCCGGGCGGGCGCGTCTGGAAGCAGACGACGTTCCACCCCTTCGCGCTCACCTCGCGGCACGCCCGTGGCGACGTGCTCCAGGTCGTTGTCGACTCGCCCGTCGTCGAGACGGCGAAGCACGGCGAGGCTCCGCTGCTCGACGTCGTTGCGACGCACGACACGGAGGCGGGCGAGCTCGTCGTCTTCGCGGTCAACCGGTCGGTCGACTCCCCGCTCACGCTCGACGTCGACGTGGCCGGCTTCGGGGACCTGCGCGTCGTCGAGGCGGTGTCGATGGTGAGCACCGACCACGACGCGCCGGGGGAGGAGCGGTGGTGCGCGACGGCCGACGACGACACCTCGGTGCTCCCCGGGCCCAACCGCACGGCGACGGTCGCAGACGGGCGCCTCACGGCGGAGCTCGCCCCGGTCTCCTGGTCCATGCTCCGCCTCACCCTCCCCGCCTGATCAGCTGCCGAGGCCGCCGGTCTGTGCCGAGCGAGCGTGGCTGAACCAGCGGTCTCGGCACAAAGCGGCGCCTTGGGGGGTACGGCGCGGCGGGGGAGGCGGCCCCGGCGCGGGCCCGGCGTGCACTGGCGGGCGACGAGCGGTGCCGCTGGTCCGGTGGCATGCTGCTGCGATGGTCACCTCCGCACGGAACACTGCGCAGCGCGCGAGCAACCACCCTCTCGCCGAGACCGGGGCGCGCGTCGGCTACGCGGGCTCAGGCGTGCTCCACCTGCTCATCGCCTGGCTCGCGGTCCAGCTCGCACTCGGGGGAGGGGGCGAGTCGACGGACCAGAAGGGCGCGCTGCGCGAGCTCGCCGAGGCGCCCGCCGGGGCGGTGCTGCTCTGGGTGATCCTCGTCGGGTTCGTCCTCCTGGGGCTGCTCCAGGTCGCGGAGGGGGTCGCGGCGAGCGGCAAGGAGCGTCTCAAGCCGGTGGCGAAGGGTGTCGTCTACCTCGCGCTCGCGGTGACGACGTGGTCGGTGCTCCAGGGCGCGTCGTCGAAGGGCGATGACGCGGAGAGCGCGACCGAGGACCTGCTGTCCGCGCCGGGCGGTGCGCTGCTCGTCGGGGCGATCGGGCTCGGCATCGTCGCTGTGGGCGTCTACCACGTGATCAAGGGCGTGACGGCGCGCTTCCGCGAGGACCTCGAGGCTCAGCCGCGCGACTGGGTCCTCACGCTGGGTCGGGCGGGCTACACCGCCAAGGGGGTTGCGCTCGGCGTCGTCGGCGGGCTGTTCGTGAGCGCCGCGGTCACGCACGACGCGGACAAGGCGGGCGGCCTCGACGGGGCGATCCGTGCGCTGCTCGACATGCCGGCGGGTCCGGTGCTCGTCGTCGTCGTCGCGCTGGGCCTGGCGTGCTACGGCGCATACGCGTTCGCACGCGCCCGCTTCGGCAAGGTCTAGCCC
>JAFABT010000370.1 GCA_023425905.1 Actinomycetes bacterium
CCCGGGTCCAGCCCTGCTCGCGCGCGACCTCGAGGCCGGCGAGCGTCGCGGGGCCCGCCCCGACGCCCTCGTCGGCGCGGCCGTCGTTGAAGCCAGCGAGGACGCGGCTCATCGCCTTGAAGGAGCACACCGAGCTCGCACCACGCGTCGGCGTCACGGGCCGGCCCGCGAGGATCTCGTCGACGACGGACTTCGCGGAGTCGATGTCCTGCCGGTCGAAGAACTCCCAGTTGATCATCATGACGGGCGCGTAGTCGCAGGCGGCGTTGCACTCGATGCGCTCGAGCGTGATCTTGCCGTCCTCCGTCGTCTCGTCATGGCCGACGCCGAGGTGGTCGGAGAGCTCGTCGAAGATCGCGTCGCCACCCATCGCGGCGCACAGCGTGTTCGTGCACACGCCCACCGTGAACTCGCCGTTGGGGTGGCGCTTGTACTGGCTGTAGAACGTCGCGACGGCGCTCACCTCGGCCGTGCTCAGATCGAGGTGCCGGGCGCAGAAGTCGATCCCGGAGGGGCTCACGTAGCCGTCCTCGGACTGCACGAGGTGGAGCATCGGCAGCAGGGCCGAGCGGGGCTCGGGGTACCGCGCGACGATCTGGGCGGCGTCCGCGCTCAGCCGGTCGAAGACGTCGGTGCTGTACGGCATCAGCGGTCCACCCCTCCCAGGACGGGATCGAGCGAGGCGACCGCGACGACGACGTCGGCCACCTGGCCGCCCTCGCACATCACGGACACGGCCTGCAGGTTGTTGAACGACGGGTCGCGGAAGTGCGCCCGGTACGGCTTGGTGCCCCCGTCGGAGACGAGGTGGACGCCCAGCTCGCCGCGCGGGTGCTCGACGCGCTGGAAGACCTGCCCCGCGGGGACCCGGAAGCCCTCGGTGACGATCTTGAAGTGGTGGATGAGGGCCTCCATCGAGGTCCCCATGATCTCCTTGATGTGATCGAGCGAGTTGCCCATCCCGTCGGAGCCGATCGCGAGCTGCGCGGGCCAGGCGATCTTCTTGTCCTCGACCATGACCGGGCCGGGGCCCATCGCCTGGAGGCGCTCGACGCACTGGTCGATGATCCGGAAGGACTGGTAGATCTCCTCGATGCGGAGGACGACGCGGTCGTAGGCGTCGGCGCCCTTGAGGACGGGCACGTCGAAGTCGTACGTCTCGTAGCCGCAGTACGGCGCAGCCTTGCGGACGTCGTACGGCAGGCCCGTCGAGCGGAGCACGGGGCCCGTGATGCCGAGCGCCATGCAGCCCGCGAGGTTGAGGTGACCCACGCCGACGAGGCGACCCTTGAAGATCGGGTTGGCGAGCATGAGGTCCTCGAGCTGGCGCAGGTACTTGCGCACCGTGACCATCGCCTCGCGCACCGTGTCGAGCGTGCCCGGGGGGATGTCCTGAGCCAGGCCGCCGGGGCGGACGTACGCATGGTTCATCCGGAGACCGGAGACCATCTCGAAGATCTTGAGGATCTCTTCGCGCGCCGTGAAGCTCGTCGTCATGATCGTCGTCGCGCCGAGCTCGTTGCCTCCGGTGCCGAGGCACACGAGGTGGGACGCGATGCGGTTGAGCTCCATCATGAGCACCCGGATGACGGACGCCCGCTCGGGGACGTCGTCCGTGATGCCGAGCAGCTTCTCGATCGCGAGGCAGTACGCGGTCTCCTGGAACAGCGGCGCGAGGTAGTCCATGCGCGTGCAGAACGTCACGCCCTGCGTCCAGGTGCGGTACTCCATGTTCTTCTCGATGCCGGTGTGCAGGTAGCCGATCCCGGCCCGCGCCTCGGTCACCGTCTCGCCGTCGATCTCGAGCATGAGGCGCAGCACGCCGTGCGTCGAGGGGTGCTGCGGACCCATGTTCACGAGGATGCGCTCCTCGCCGAGCCGGACCGCCTCCTCGGCGATCTCGGACCAGTCACCGCCGCTCGCCTCGAAGGAGGGGACGCCCGAGACGGCCTCGTCGTCGAAACCCTTGGTGGACGTGCTCATCAGCTGTACGACCTCCGCTGATCGGCGGGCGGGATGCTCGCGCCCTTGTACTCGACGGGGATGCCGCCGAGCGGGTAGTCCTTGCGCTGCGGGTGCCCGGGCCAGTCGTCGGGCATCTCGATCCGGGCGAGGCCGGGGTGGCCGTCGAAGATCATCCCGAAGAAGTCCCAGGTCTCACGTTCGTGCCAGTCGTTCGCCGGGTAGACCGACACCGTCGACGGCAGGTGCGGGTCGGAGTCCGGAACCGACACCTCGAGGCGGAGCTCGCGGGAGTGCGTGACGGAGACGAGGTGCATGACGGCGTGCAGCTCGCGGCCCGTCTGTGCGGGGTAGTGCACCCCGGAGACGCCGAGGCTCAGCTCGAAGCGGAGGTCCTGGTCGTCGCGCAGGTGCTGAGCGACCTCGACGAGGTGCTCGCGGGCGACGTGGAGCGTGAGCTCGCCACGGTCGACGACGACCGACTCGATCGCCGCGTCGAAGCCCGTCCCGGACTCCTCGAGCAGCTCCGCGAGCACGTCGACCGCCTCGTCGAACCAGCCGCCGTAGGGGCGCTCGCTCGGCGGCGGCATGTAGATCGGGCGGACGAGGCCGCCGAAGCCGGAGGTGTCGCCCGAGCCCGCGACGCCGAACATGCCCGTGCGCACGTCGACGACGGGCAGGTCGAGCCGCTCGCCCTTGCCGGGGCCCTCGGTCATGACCTGCGGGGTCTCCTGCGCGGCGGCCTCCGGGGTGCCCTCGGCCTTGCTGGCGGGTTCCTTGGGGGCGGGGTTCTTCGTGCTCATCGGAGCAGGCCCTTCATCTGCGAGGTGGGCGTCGCCTCGAGCGCGGCGGCCTCGGCCGCGGCGACGGCCTCCGCACGGTTCGCACCGAGCGGGGAGTCCTTGACGACGTCGTGCAGCGCGAGGATCGCGTTGATGAGCATCTCCGGACGCGGCGGGCAGCCGGGCAGGTAGATGTCGACCGGCGCGATGTGGTCGACGCCCTGGACGATCGCGTAGTTGTTGAACATGCCGCCCGAGGAGGCGCACACGCCCATCGACAGCACGTACTTGGGCTCGGCCATCTGGTCGTAGACCTGGCGGACGACGGGCGCCATCTTCTGGCTCACCCGGCCGGCGACGATCATGAGGTCCGCCTGGCGCGGTGACGCGCGGAAGACCTCCATCCCGAAGCGCGACAGGTCGAACCGGGAGGTGCCGGCCGCCATCATCTCGATCGCGCAGCACGCGAGCCCGAAGGTCACGGGCCACATCGACGCCTTGCGGAAGTAGCCGGCGAGGTCCTCGATCGTCGTGAGGAGGAATCCGGACGGTGCTTCTTCGATACCCACGTCAGCTGTCTCCTAGTCCCACTCGAGTCCGCCGCGACGCCACTCGTAGATGAACGGCACGGTGATGAGGGCGAGGAACGCGACCATCGCGACGAGTCCGAAGACGGCGAGGTCGACGAAGGCCACGGCCCACGGGTAGAGGAAGACCACCTCGATGTCGAAGATGATGAACGTCATCGCGACGAGGTAGTACTTGATCGGGAAGCGTCCGCCGCCCATGGCCTGCGGCGTCGGCTCGATGCCGCACTCGTAGGCGTCGAGCTTCGCGCGGTTGTAGCGCTTGGGGCCGATGATCGCGCTCGCGCCGACGCCGCCGAGGGCGAGGACAGCGGCCACGCCCATCATGATGAGCAGCGGGACGTACGGATTCGTCATGAGCAGGCACTCCTGTGGGCGAGCACGGCGAGGTTCTCGGTGGATCGTCTCATGCGGCAGGCACGATCTTCGTGAGGGCGGAGATGACGCGGTCGACGACGTCTCCGCCCGAGTGCTCGTAGCTGTCAGAGAGCAGCTTGAGCGTGAATCGCATGATGAGCGGCCGGGGCAGGCCGTAGCGCGTGCAGATGCGCATGACCTCCGGGTGCTCGATGAGCCGGACGAAGTACCGGCCGAGCGTGTAGTAGCCGCCGAGGTCCTCGCGCATGGCCCGCGGGTAGGTCGCGAGCGCGCGGTGACGGGCGTAGAGCGTGGGCCGGGCGACCGACTGGGCGATCGCGGCGGCCGCGGTGCGACCGGCCTGCATCGCGTAGGCGATGCCCTCACCGTTGAACGGGCTCACCATGCCGCCGGAGTCACCCACGAGCATGAGGCCGCGGGTGTAGAGCGGGCCGCGGTTGAAGCCCATGGGGAGGGCGGCACCGCGGACGGGGCCGATCTGGTTGTCCGGCGTGAACTCCCACTCCTCGGGGGTGTTCTCCATCCAGCGGGCGAAGAGGTCCTTGTAGTCGACCTTGGTCGCTGCGGCGGTGGAGGACACCGAGCCGAGGCCGACGTTCGCGGTGCCGTCGCCCAGCGAGAAGATCCAGCCGTAGCCGGGCATGAGGTTCGAGGCGCCGGGCTTGCCGTCCCACAGCTCGAGGTGGGACTCCATCCACGGGTCGTCGTGGCGCGGGGTGCGGAAGTACGTGCGGACGGCGACGCCCATCGGTCGGTCGTCGCGCTTGGCGAGGCCCATCGCGGTGGCGAGACGGGCCGAGACGCCGTCGGCTGCGACGACGACGGGGGCGCGGTAGGTGACCTCGTCGCCCGCGCGGCGGCCGTTCTCGTCGACCGGCCGGGCGGTGACGCCGACGATGCGGTCGGTGCGCTCGTCGATGACGGGGCCCGTGACGTTCGTCCGCTCGAGGACCTTCGCGCCGGCCGAGCGGGCGTGGTCGACGAGGATCTGGTCGAAGGACGTCCGGGCACGGGCGAGGCCGTAGCTGGGGTACGAGGAGAGCTCGGGCCAGGCGAGCTCGATCCGGTGGCCCCCGCCGATGACGCGCAGGCCGGTGTTGCGGATCCAGCCGTCCTCCTCGCGCATGGGGACGCCCATCGCCGCGAGCTCGGAGACGGCGCGCGGGGTGAGGCCGTCGCCGCACACCTTGTCGCGAGGGAAGGAGGCCTTGTCGAGGAGCAGGACGCTCAGACCGGCCTGCGCCGCCCAGTAGGCGGTCGCGGCACCGCCGGGGCCTGCGCCGACGATGATGACGTCAGCGTCATCGCTCGCCTTGCCGGCCACGTCTTCGCCCCGTTCTCTGGGTAACAGCACTGTCCGTCGCGAGTCTAGCCACGCAGTTGGGGCCGCTCAGCATAGGTATGGCTTACCTGGCTGCGGCTTTGTCACGGTCTGTTCCGTGCCGCCCGGGAGCGGGCCGCCACGGCCGAGGGTCGCGCTAGTCGACGTCCGCGGGCCGGGTGCCCCGGTGCATCGCGACGATGCCCCCGGAAAGGTTGCGGTAGGCGACCGAGGACCACCCCGCGCCCTTCATGAGCCGACCGAGCGCCTCCTGGTCGGGCCAGGTGGCGATCGACTCGGCGAGGTAGACGTACGCGTCCGGTTCCTTGGACACCGCGCGCGCGATCGGCGGCAGTGCCCGCATGAGGTAGTTCTCGTAAACCGTGCGGAACGGCGTCCAGGTCGCGTGCGAGAACTCCGTGATGACGACCCGTCCGCCGGGGCGGGTCACGCGCAGCAGCTCGCGCAGGGCTGCGGAGGTGTCGACGACGTTGCGGAGCCCGAAGGACATCGTCACGGCGTCGAAGGTCGCGTCAGCGAACGGGAGGTTGGTCGCGTCGCCCGCGACGAAGGGGAGGTCAGGACGTCGCGCCCGGCCCACTCCGAGCATGCCGAGCGAGAAGTCGCACGGCACGACCTCGACGCCCTGGTCCGCGAACGGCTCGCTCGACGTACCGGTGCCCGCAGCGAGGTCGAGCAGCCGGTCCCCGGGGAGCAGGTCGAGCGCCCGCACGGTCGCGCGGCGCCACGCGCGATCCTGTCCGAGGGAGATGACGTCGTTCGTGAGGTCGTAGCGGCGGGCGACCCCGTCGAACATCGAGGCGACCTCGTGGGGCTGCTTGTCCAGGCGTGCGCGCGACATGCGCCCATCTTCCACCATGCGAGGCGTCCGCTCTCACCAGGACGCGGGTGGCGATGGCGCGCCCGGCGGGCCGACTCGTCCGGGCAAGACGGGCGGCGGCGCGCACGTCTTAGGCTGGTGCCGATGACCGTGACCGCCGGGGACGTCCCGCACCCGCTCGTCGTGCGCACCGTCGCCCTTCCTGACTTGCACGACGCGTCCGACCCCAAGGGCGCCGTCGCCGACCCTGCCGACCTGCTCGGACTGCTGCCGCGCGAAGCCCCCCTCGCCTGGGTGCGCCGGGGCGACGGGCTCGTCGCGTGGGGCGAGGCCGCGCGCATCGAGGTGGGCGCCCGTGGCCTCGTGGGGACGGCGGCGGCCCGGTGGCGGTCCCTCGTGCAGCAGGCCATCGTCCGCGACGAGGTCGACGTGCCCGGGTCGGGCCTCGTCGCCTTCGGGTCGTTCCCCTTCGACCCCGACCACCCCGACGGCGGCGTCCTCGTGGTGCCGCGCGTCGTCGTCGGTCGACGCGGCGGGACGACGTGGCTCACGACGATCGACACCGCGGCGCACCTCGGCCCCGCGCCCACCCTTGCGACGAGCGGCGCGCGGGTGCCCGGCGCGCCCGACGACGACGCGCCGTCCTGCCCTGGTGACGTCACGTACCTGCCGGGGTCGCACACGCACGACGAGTGGCGGGTCGCGGTCGAGCGGGCGGTCGCCGCGATCCGCGACGGGCAGGTCGACAAGGTCGTGCTCGCGCGGGACGTCGCGGCGGAGACCGTCGACCCGATCGATCCCCGATGGCTGCTCGAGCGGCTCGCGAACCGCTACTCGGCGTGCTGGACGTTCTCGGTCGACGGACTCGTCGGTGCGACGCCCGAGCTGCTCGTGCGGTCGGAGAAGGGCCTCGTCATCTCGCGCGTCCTCGCGGGGACGGTGCAGCGCACCGGGGACGACGACGCGGACGTCGCGCGGGCCGCGATCCTCGCGCGGTCCTCGAAGGACCTCGAGGAGCACGAGTACGCGGTCGCCTCGCTCGCCGACGCCCTCGCACCGTTCTGCTCGACGACGAACGTGCCCGAGTCCCCCTTCGTCCTCCATCTTCCCAACGTGCTCCACCTCGCGACGGACGTGACGGGCGTGCTCGCACAGCCCGCGCCGTCGGTGCTCGAGCTCGCCGAGGCGGTCCACCCGACCGCCGCGGTGTGCGGCACCCCGACATCTCGCGCCCGCGACCTCATCGACGAGATCGAGGGCCTCGACCGCGCGCGCTACGCGGGCCCGGTGGGCTGGATCGGCGCCGACGGCGACGGCGAGTGGGGCATCGCCCTGCGGTGCGCCGAGCTCTCCCGGACGGACCCCAGGTCGATCCGCCTCTTCGCGGG
>JAFABT010000371.1 GCA_023425905.1 Actinomycetes bacterium
GATCCTCCCCGGAGGTGACTACCTGCCGGAGCTCCGTGAGCAGCTCGTCGAGCAGCTCTCCGCTCGGGGCGTGCGCTTCGTGCTCGGTGCGACGCTCGCGTACCTCCCTCCGAGCGACGTCGGCGTCTACCACCCGTTCACGGTCGAGACGCGGGAGGGTGAGGAGATCGCGGGTCAGGTGTGGTTCCGCTGCTACGGGTCGTCGGCGGCGACGGAGTACGTGACGGGTGACCTCCTCGCGGCGCGTCGGCACGACGGGACGATGCTCGTCCGTCCGACGATGCAGGTCGAGGGCTTCGACACGGTGTTCGCGATCGGTGACATCGCCGCGGTCGCCGAGTCGCGGCGGGCCTCGGCGGCGCGTGCGCACGCGGCGGTCGCGGTCGAGAACCTGCGGGCGCTGCTCGAGGGGCGGGCGCCGACGGCGGAGTACGTCGTGCCGCCGGACCTCATCGTCCTGCCGCTCGGGCCGGACGGCGGCGTCTCGCAGCTGCGGGACGCGGCGGGCGGGGCGCACCTGCTGGACGCCAAGGACACGAGCGAGCTCAAGGGGATCGACCTGTTCGTCGGGACGCTCCGGGAGTCGCTCGGGCTGCCCAGGGACTGAGCGGGCGCGGCCCGGGGTCGCGTCCGAACCGGGCCCCCTTGGTCCGAACAGCACGACCGTGCTATTTTCTCGGACGTGCCGTCGTCGACCCCGAAGAAGGCCGCGAGCAAGGGTGAACGCACCCGCGCCGCGATCCTCGAGCGCGCCGTCGACCATGCCCTCGAGGTCGGCCTCCGCGGAGTGACCCTCGGGGACCTCGCGGAGCAGGTCGGCCTGTCGAAGTCGGGCCTCTACGCCCACTTCGGGTCGAAGACCGCCCTCCAGATCGCGGTGCTCGACCATGCGGGGGAGAAGTTCGTCGCCCGCGTGCTGCTGCCCGCGCTCGAACGGCCGCGAGGGCTCGAGCGCCTCGCGAGCCTCATGGACGCCTGGATCTCCGTGTGCCGCGACGCGGAGCCCAACGGCTGCCTCTTCGTCAAGGCGTCCATGGAGCTCGACAGCGACCCCGGGCCCGTGCGGGACCGGCTCCGCGACCAGCACCTCGCGTACTACGACTCGATCGCCCGCATCGTGCGAGGCGGGGTCGCCGCGGGCCAGCTGCGCTCCGACCTCGATGCCGACCAGGTCGCCCGCGACCTCTACGGGATCATGCTCGGCTACTACCAGGCGCTGAGGCTGCTCGAGGACGCGTCCGCCGAGTCCCGCGCCCGCACCGCCATCACCGCGCTCGTCGACGGCGTGCGTGCCCACCCCTACGAGGAGCCCCGCCCATGATCCACCGTCCACCCGCCACCGCGGGTGCCCGTGCAGGCCTGCTCCGTCGCGTCACGGGAACGGGTCGCTTGCTCGCTGTGCGCTCGTCCTTCGCCGTCCTCGACCTGCTCGCCCCCGACGTCGCCGCCAGGCGCGCGATGGGGCTGTGGGTGCGGCTGCCCGGCAACCCTGGTCGCCGCAAGGACTTCCGGCCCCGGACGGGTGTGCTCTCCCGGGTGCACGCGCCGACCGCGGGCGCCGACGTCGTCGTCGAGACCTGGGGCGAGGAGGGGGCGCCCGTCGTCTACCTCGCCCACGGCTGGGGCGGCTGGCGCGGCCAGATGGGCGCCTTCGTCGACCCGCTGCTCGCGCGGGGCTACCGCGTCGTCGCCTTCGACAGCCCGAGCCACGGTGACGCTCCCCCCGGCGCCTTCGGTCCCGGCAAGGGTGCGCTCACGGAGGTCGCCGAGGCCTTCTCGGTCGTCTCCGCAGAGCACGGTCCGGCCGCGGGCGTCATCGCGCACTCGATGGGGTGCACGACGGCGTCGATGGTGCTGCGCGACGGCCTCGACGCCCAGGCGCTCGTCCTTGTCGCCCCGAACGCGGACATCCTCGGCATCACCCGTCAGTTCGCGCGCATGCTGGGCTTCGGCGAGCGGACGCGGACGCGCCTCGTCGGACTGCTCGAGGACTTCACGCAGTGCCCGATAGGCGACTTCGACCTGGGGCCGATGGGGGCGGACGGCGGGATGCCGCCGACCCTCGTCGTCCACGACCGTCACGACAAGGAGACGGCCTTCGCGGTGGGCGAGGCGGTCGCAGCGGCCTGGCCGACCGCGGAGCTCGTCGCGACCGAAGGCCTCGGTCATCAGCGGATCCTCGCCGACGCCGGCGTCGTCGAGCGGTCGGTCGACTTCCTCGCGCGGGCCCGGGCGGTCACGCCGGGGGCGTGAGCCCTGCACTGCCGTGCTTTGCTGTGACCTGCCCTGCCCCGACCTGACCTGACCTGACCTGACCTGCCCTGCCCTGTCCGGTACGGGCCGGGATGCCCCGGTTGTGCCCGAGATGGGCCCGAAACGATTCAGGTCCGGCATCCCTCGTGCGTGCGCGGGCCCGAGTTGGTTGTCTCGGCTGCGATGCCGTGCGCAGTGCCGCGCACCCACGCACCCACGAGGAGATCTCATGACGCAGTCCACCCGTTCGGGCTCTCGCCGCGGAAGGCTCGGGTTCTCCGTGCTCACCGCCGCGGCGCTCGCGTTCGTCGGATCGGCGGTGCTGCCGACGTCGGCGTCCGCCGTCGCCGGATGCTCGGTCGAGTACAAGGTCACCAACCAGTGGCCGGGGGGCTTCGGCGCGTCGGTCACGGTGAAGAACCTCGGTGACCCGCTCAACGGCTGGAACCTCGCCTGGACCTTCGGTCAGGGGCAGAAGATCACCCAGGTGTGGAGCGCGCAGCTCGGCACCGGCTCCGGCGGCTCGACGGTCGTGACGAACGCGGGCTGGAACGGCAACCTCGGCACCGGCG
>JAFABT010000386.1 GCA_023425905.1 Actinomycetes bacterium
GGCCGCCCTCCGAGCGGCCCGGAGTTCATGTCCGAGCTTGGCGTCTTCCTCACCCAGATCCCGTACGGCCGCACGCTGCTCACGGGCGTCGTCCTCGCGGCCGTCGTCTCCGTCCTGGCTCTCCTCGTGCAGAGCGCGAACGGGGCGTTGTGGACGGTCCTCGTCGCGCTCGTTCCGCTCGCGCTCCAGGCGAGCACCGGCCACGCCGCGGGCGCCGCGAGCCACGAACTGGCGATCTCCGCGCTCTTCATGCACCTCGTCGGGGCAGCGGTGTGGATCGGAGCGCTGCTCGTGCTCGGCCTCACCGCTGACCGGCTGGGGACGGATGCCCCGCACGCGGTCCGTCGATTCTCTGCGATCGCCGGCTGGTGCCTCGTCGCCGTGGGCGTCTCGGGCCTCGTGAGCGCGGCGATCCGGGTGGGCGGGGTCGCGGGCCTCGGCTCGCGGTACGGGCTGCTCGTCCTCGCCAAGGTCGTCCTCATCGGGGCGCTCGGCCTCGTCGGTCTGCTGCACCGCCGCCGCGTCGTCGCCGGTCTGGAACGGCCCGGGGCCCGAGTGCGAGCCCTGTTCTGGCGGCTCCTCGCGGTCGAGCTCGTCCTCATGGGGGCGGTCTCGGGCGTGGCGACGGCACTCGCCTCGACCGCGCCGCCTGTCTCTGACGACGTCGGTGTCGACCTCACGCCCGCGCAGATCCTCACCGGCCACCCGCTGCCGGTCCCACCCGTGTGGTCGTCGTGGATCACCGAGTGGCGCTGGGACCTGCTGCCCGCCTTCGCGGCCGTCGCCGGCGGTGTCGTCTACGTGAGCTGGGTGCGCCGCCTCCGCGCCCGTGGCGACGCCTGGTCGACGGCGCGCACCGCGTCTTGGCTGAGCGGCCTCGTCCTGTTCTTCTGGGTGACGTCGGGCGGGCCCGCGATGTACGGGCACGTGACGTTCTCTGCGCACATGGTGCAGCACATGGTGCTCGCGATGGTCATCCCGATCCTGCTCACGCTCGCCGCACCGGTCACGCTCGCCCTCCGCGCCCTCCCCGTGCGCAAGGACGGCTCGAAGGGCCCGCGCGAGTGGCTGCTCGGCCTGGTGAACTCGCGGTGGGCGCACTTCTTCGCGAACCCGATCGTCGCGGCGGTGAACTTCATCGGCTCGATGATCGCGTTCTACTACTCCCCAGCGCTCGAGCTGTCGATGACGACGTACCTCGGCCACCTCGCGATGGTCGTCCACTTCTCGCTCGCGGGGTACATGTTCGTCAACGTCCTCGTCGGCGTCGACCCCGGGCCCAAGCGACCGGGCCACGCGCAGCGGCTGCTCCTGCTGTTCGCGACGATGGCCTTCCACGCGTTCTTCGGCGTCGCCCTCACGACGAGCGACGTCCTCCTCGCGCCCGACTGGTTCGGGCTGCTCGGCCGGGACTGGGGGCTGCCCGCGATCGACGACCAGAAGGTCGGCGGTGCGATCACGTGGGGCATCGGCGAGATCCCGACGCTCGCGCTCGCGGTCGCCGTCGCGATGGCGTGGAGCCGGGACGAGGACCGCACGGCGCGCACGCGCGACCGGCGGGTGGCCAAGAACGGCGACGTCGAGATGGACGACTACAACGCGATGCTCGCGCGGCTCGCAGAGCGGGACTCAGGTTCCTCGAAGAACTGACGCCGCAGGTCGGCCGGGTGGCCTGCCCGCCCAAGTCACCCGCTCTCAACAGGCGACCTGGCCCGACCCGCGCGAGACTCGGTGGGCCGGGTGCCCAGCCCGGTGACCAGCCACGAGACTCGGAGGCCCACCATGGGTGTCGGTACCGGTATCTTCCTCATCGTCGTCGGGGCGATCCTTGCGTTCGCCGTCCGCGACTCGATCGACGCGGTCGACCTCACGGTCATCGGCTACATCTGCCTCGGTGCGGGCGTGCTCGCGCTCATCATCGCGCTCGTGATGAACCAGCAACGGACCAAGCACGTCTCGCACCAGATCGTCGAGCGCCACGACAACCCGGGCGCGCCGCCGGCGGTGTGAGCCGGCGCGCCTCGCCCCCCGGCGACTTGTGACCAGACCGTAACCCGATCGAGTCCGATTCAGCCCCGTTCGACCGGGTCGCGCCCCTATGGTGAGCGCAGGTGCGAGTGCACCTGGTCGAGCCGCGCGAGCAGCGTCGCGGCCGACTCGCGAAGCAGGGGGAACACGATGAGTCTGAGCAAGGCTGTCGCAGCGGCGGCGGCACTCGTCCTGGGGGCAGGGATGCTCCCGGCGGCGGCCAGCGGCGACGGAGCTGGCACGGGCACGATCTCGGTCCGGGCGACGTTCCGCGGCGCACCCGCCGCAGGCTTCCCTGTCAGTGTCACGAGCCGGGGTGACGGATGGCCCGGCACGACGAACGCTGACGGCGTCGCGACCATCACGGTGCCCGCCGGGGAGTACGCGGTGAGCGTCGAGCCCAACCCGAAGGACGGCGTCGACACGACGGTGACGCTCGCGGAGGCGGTCGTCACCGCGGGTGCGACGACGGACGTCCCCGTGGCGGTTGCGGCGGGCGGTGCGATCTCAGGGAAGGTCCTGTCGGCCGCGGGCAAGCCGGTCAAGGGCAAGGCCGGCGCGGGGGACTGGACCGGCGCGGGTCCATGGGACTACGTCCGCGCCGACGCGCAGGGCCGGTTCCGCATCGGGGACCTCCGGCCGGGTGAGCACACCCTCGACGTCGCCTACGACGGCATCTTCACGTCCGTGCAGAAGGGGCGCTACCCGCGCGTCTTCACGGTGAATGCGGGCAGCACGACGAAGGCTGGCAGCCACCGCGTCGTGAAGCAGACGGGCACCTTCAAGGGCGTCATCCGGACGAAGAGCAGGCTCACGTACTCCGTCTTCCAGGCCTTCGGCGATCGTCTCGAGGTTCGCTCCGGGCGGACCGACCGCAACGGGCGTCTCGTCGTGAGGAATCTCCCGGCGGGCACCTACAGCATCTACGTGAAGAACCGTGGCGTCGTCCGCACGGTCAAGGTCCGTGC
>JAFABT010000387.1 GCA_023425905.1 Actinomycetes bacterium
TCACGGACCGGGCCCTTCGTCGTCAGGCGAGCTCGTTGCTCAGTGGGCGTGCTGGCCCCGTGAGAACTCGAAGACCCACCCGACGAGTCCAATGACGCCAAGGGCGCCACCGAGGTAGAACAGCCACCACCCGACGGCGAGACCTGCGAACGCGATCGCCGCGGCAGCACCGAGGACGAGAGGCCACCAGCTCCAAGGGCTGTAGACGCCCTGGTCGCCGGCACCGTCCTCGATCTCCCCCTCGGGGTCGTCCTCCGGCCCCGGGTCGACTCGGCGGGCGACGAGGGCGAGGTACGCGGCAATCATCCCGACGAGCCCACCGAGCAGCGGGATTGCGAGTGAGCCGACCGGCTCGAACTGGCTCCACAGCGCGTAGATGAGGCCAACGGGGAGGAAGAAGAGCACGCCCGCCCCGAAGAGCTTGATCGTCACGTTCATCGGGTCGTCCCCTCCGGGTCGCCAGCGGCCGTCGAGTCTTCGCCCGGTCCGCCGTCAAGGACTTCTGTCTGCCGGGTGCGGTCCGCCTCGCCCAGCGCCCTGTCGAGCAGGTCGGGGTCCGGCTCGGCCACGTCGAGCGCGGCGATCTGCGGGTGGTGCAGGTCGAAGGCGGGGCGCTCGGACCGGATGCGCGGCAGGGAGATGAAGTTGTGTCGCGGCGGCGGGCAGCTCGTCGCCCACTCGAGCGAGAAGCCGGTGCCCCACGGGTCGTCGACCGTGACCTTGGGGGCGTTGCGCCACGTCGTGTAGACGTTCCACAGGAAGGGAAGCGTCGAGGCCGCGAGGAGCATCGAGCCCACGGTCGAGACCTGGTTGAGCTCGGTGAAACCGTCCTCAGGGCTGTAGTCCGCGTAACGCCGGGCCATGCCCTGGACGCCGAGCCAGTGCTGGACGAGGAAGGTCGCGTGGAAGCCGAAGAACAGCATCCAGAAGTGGATCTTGCCGAGCCGCTCGTCGAGCATCCGCCCGGTGAACTTGGGCCACCAGTAGTAGAAGCCCGCGAACATCGCGAACACGACGGTGCCGAACACGACGTAGTGGAAGTGGGCGACGACGAAGTACGTGTCGGAGATGTGGAAGTCGAGCGCCGGGCTCGCGAGGATGACGCCGGTGAGACCGCCGAAGAGGAACGTCACGAGGAAGCCGAGAGTCCACAGCATCGGTGTCTCGAAGGTGATCTTCCCTCGCCACATCGTGCCGATCCAGTTGAAGAACTTCACGCCTGTTGGCACAGCGATGAGCATCGTCATGAGCGAGAAGAACGGCAGCAGGACCGCACCCGTCACGTACATGTGGTGCGCCCACACGGTCACCGACAGCGCGGCGATCGCGATCGTCGCGTAGACGAGGCCCTTGTAGCCGAAGATCGGCTTGCGCGAGAACACCGGGATGATCTCGGAGACGATGCCGAAGAACGGCAGGGCGATGATGTACACCTCGGGGTGACCGAAGAACCAGAAGAGGTGCTGCCACAGCACCGCGCCGCCGTTCTCCGGGTTGAACACCTGCGAGCCGAGGCGCCGGTCGGCACCGAGCGCGAACAGTGCGGAGGCGAGCGGCGGGAACGCCATGAGGACGAGGAGGCTCGTCACGAGGATGTTCCAGGTGAAGATCGGCATCCGGAACATCGTCATGCCGGGCGCGCGCATCGTGATGATCGTCGTGATGAAGTTGACGGCGCCGAGGATCGTGCCGAAGCCCGTGAGAGCGAGACCGAACACCCAGAGGTCTCCCCCGAGCCCTGGTGAGAACGTCGTGCTCGACAGCGGGGCGTACGCGAACCAGCCGAACGACGCGGCGCCCTGCGGGGTGAAGAACCCCGCGCAGGCCACGAGGCCACCGAAGAGGTACAGCCAGTACGCGAACATGTTGAGCCGCGGGAAGGCGACGTCCGGCGCACCGATCTGCAGCGGCACGATGACGTTTGCGAAGCCCGCGAACAGCGGCGTCGCAAACAGCAGCAGCATGATCGTGCCGTGCATCGTGAAGAGCTGGTTGTACTGCTCCTTGCTCTGCACGAGCTGGATGCCAGGCTCGAAGAGCTCCGCGCGGATCACGAGGGCCATGAGCCCTGCGATGCAGAAGAAGATGAACGACGTGATGAGGTAGAGGTACCCGATCGTCTTGTGGTCGGTCGAGGTCACCCACTTGACGATCGTGCGACCGAGTCGCTCCTGCCGCGGTGCCGCGACCGCGGGCTGCGTGGTGGCGGTAACCATCAGTTGTCGACCTCCGAGCTCAGGCCCGACGCGCTCTGTCGGCGGTTGAGGTCCAGACCGAGCTGGCCCGTCTGCCCCTTCGCCTCGAGTGCGGCCATCTGGGCGTCATACTCCGCACGCGTGACGACGGCGACGTTGAAGAGCATCGCCGAGTGGTCCTGCCCGCACAGTTCCGCACACTTCCCGACATACACGCCCTCGCGCTCCGGGATGATCTGGAAGCGGTTCGTGTGGCTCGGGATCATGTCCTTCTTGTAGAGGAAGGCCGGGACCCAGAACGAGTGGATGACGTCGCGCGACTCGAGCTTGAACTCGACGCGCTCGCCGACCGGGACGTAGATCGTGGGGGCAGCGGCGAGCGCGCCGGGCGCGCTCACGTCACGGAGGTGGACGGACGTCTCGTAGACGTCGTCGTCGAGGTAGTTGATGTCCCACGCCCACTGCTTGCCGATGACCTCGATCGTCACGTCGGGCGTCGCCGAGACGTCCTCGATCGCGGTCGTGTCCCGGTTCGTGTAGAAGAAGAACGTCCCGATCATGAAGATCGGCAGGACGATGTAGAGGATCTCGAGCGGCACGTGGTAGCGCAGCTGCACGGGGAACGTGTTGTCGCCCTTGCGCTTGCGGTAGACGACGACGCACCACAGCATCAGGCCCCACGTGATGAGCCCGACGATGAGCAGCGTCGCCCACGAGGTCGTCCACAGGTGGGTGATGCGGTCCGTCTGGTTCGTCACGGGCCCGTCGGAGTACCCGGGCATGTAGCCCCGCTGGGCCTCCTCCGAGCATCCGGACAGTACGAGTGCCGCCCCGGCGGACGCGGTGGCGAGGATCGCCCTGCTACGCCGGGTGCGGTGGGTGTGTTGCGCCTGCAAGGAGACCTCTCACGTGTCGACGGGGTGCTCCGTCTCGTCGCTCGACGAGGGCAGCACCCGGGACCTTCGTCCTTGATCAGCAGCAGCCTAGCGCCATTTCGCGTGAGGCCAGGCCCGGCGACACCCGCGCGGGATAGCGTGCCGGGCATGACCTCCGCCACGCCCGCGCCTCGTGCCGTGCTCGACTCTGCCGGCGCCCACCCCGTCGACCCTCGCGTCCGGGACGCGTACGTCGAGGCGCTCGATCAGGGCTGGGCGGACCCGCGGCGCCTCCACAGCGAGGGTCGTCGTGCCCGGAACCTGCTCGACGGCGCGCGCGAGTCGCTCGCGGCCGACCTCGGGGCACGCACCGAGGAGCTCCGTCTGCTCGGGTCCCACACGCTCGCGCTGCACGCAGCGGTGCGGGCGGTCGTCCGCGGCCGCCGCCGCGTCGGACCCGGCGTCGTCACGTCGGCCGTCGAACGCGCGGCTGTCCTCGAGGCTGCCGGCTTCGCCGGCGAGCGACGTGACGTGCGGGTCGACGCGACCGGGCGCGTCGACCTTGACGACCTCGCTGCGCGTCTGGGCGAACCGGGGGTCGCTCTCGCAGCGCTCCAGCACGCGAACGGGGAGGTCGGCACCGTGCAGCCGGTCGCCG
>JAFABT010000024.1 GCA_023425905.1 Actinomycetes bacterium
GGTCGTTGGGACGCCGGGACGCCCAGCACGCGAGCCGGGACGACATGCTCGCTGCGGCCGCGCGGATCACGTCGGCGACCTCCGTGCCGGTCACCGTCGACATCGAGGGTGGGTACGGGCCGTCCCCCGCGGACGTCGCCGCCACCGTGGAGCTCGCGGCGCGAGCGGGAGCCGCCGGCGTGAACCTCGAGGACTCGCGCGCCGAGGATGGCACGCTCTTCACGGTCGACGAGCAGGCCGCGCGCCTGCGCGCCGCACGTGCCGCCGCGCAGGGGATCGGCCTGTCCGAGCTGGTGCTCAACGCGCGCACCGACGTGTTCCTGTTCGGCATCGGTGCGCCGGAGGACCGGCTCGCGGACGTGCTCAGCCGCGCAGCGGCCTACGCGACCGCGGGTGCAGACGGGCTGTTCGTGCCCGGGCTCCTGGACCTCGACGTGCTCGCCGACCTGTGCGCGCGCTCGCCCCTGCCGGTCAACGTGATGGCCGGGCCCGGTGCGCCGGCGGTCGACGAGCTCGCGACAGTCGGTGTGCGGCGGGTGACGGTCGGCACGGCGGTGGCGCAGGCGGCCTACACGCTGGTCCGTCGCGCCACGGCGGAGCTTCTGAGCGGCGGTACGTACGACGCGCTGGCAGGCGCGCTGGACTTCGGTGCCATGGACAGCCTGTTCACACCTCAGGCGCGATGAGCGTCTGCGGGGTGCCTGGGCACTGACCGCTACGGCGCACGAACGATCGGGTTCGGGATTGCTGGTGGTTTAGGCCCGCACGTGCCTTCGGTTCTCGACGAGCACGGCGCGCGGCAGGCCGTCGCCGAGCCGCCTCCTGCGCGTGTCCACGAGGTGGAGAAGGCGCAGGGCATCGTCGTTCGCCTGGTGCGCGGTCCTGGTCGTCATGTCGGCTCCGATCAGGACTCGCCCCAGGCGGCCGTGGCGGCGCCAGACGCCACCGGTGCAGGAGGAGGACGCAGTCGGGCGACGTCATCCTGGCGTTGAAGGTGACCGCGCGTGGCGGTAGGCACGCCGGCTGAGTCATCCACAGCGACTTTAAGGTTTCCGACAACGAGCTCGGCCCGACCGGAACTCGGCCCCGAAACCCGAAACCTCGGAACTCACTTTCCGACCGGCTGCCCGTTCTGGCGCAGCGACGCCGCCAAAGCGGCGGAACTGACCGAAAACGATCAGTTCCGGCGTCTTGTGGGATCCGTACAAGGCTGCGGCAGACACTACAGCGAGCGATGTATAGTCAGCGCGTGCTGACCATAGCGACACGCCTCGACGTGATGAACCGCCTCGGCCGGGCGATGGCCGACCCCACCCGCTCCCGCATCCTGATGACCCTGCTCGCAGGCCCGAGCTATCCCGCCGTCTTGTCTCGAGAGCTCGACCTCACCCGGCCAAACGTCTCCAACCACCTCACCTGCCTGCGTGACTGCGGGATCGTCGTAGCCGAGCCCGAGGGTCGGCAGACCCGGTACGAGATCGCCGACCCCCACCTCGCACACGCGCTCACCGCACTGGTGGACGTCACGCTGGCGGTTGAGCAGGACACTCCCTGCATCGATTCGGCCTGCCCGGTCCCTGGTTGCTGCGAGGAGGCGACCCGATGAGCGGCGGCGAGGTCGTCACGGCAGCACGACGGACGGTCCTACACCGGCGGGTGCGACTCATCGTCGCGTTCACCATCACCTACAACGTGATCGAAGCGATCGTCGCGATATGCGCGGGCGCACTGGCATCCTCAGCCGCTCTCATCGGCTTCGGCCTCGACTCGATCGTCGAGGTCCTCTCCGCTCTCGCCGTGGCCTGGCAGTTTACGCGCAAGGACCCCGAACGCTGGGAGAAGACCACCGTACGAACGATCGGCATCGCCTTCTTCGCGCTGGCCGCTTACGTCATCGTCGACTCGGTGCTGTCGCTCACCGGCGCGCAGGACGTCGACCACAGCCCGCTCGGGATCGGCATCGCCACCTTGAGCCTCCTGGTCATGCCCCTGCTGGCTTGGTTCGAGTTCCGCACCGGCCGTGAGCTCGGCTCCAAGAGCGTCATGGCCGACGCCAAGCAGCTCCTCCTGTGCATCTACCTCTCCGGCACCGTCCTCATCGGACTCCTGCTCAACAGCCTCTTCGGCTGGTCATGGGCAGACTCGGCCGCAGCGCTGGTCGTAGCCGTGCTCGCGATCCGCGAGGGCATCGAGGCGTGGCGGGGCGACGTCGAATCGCCCCTTGAGGTGCTCGACCACCTAGCCGAGGACCAGGACGAGGCAGCCACCGACCGAAACTGAGCACCGAAACTGGCGGCACCCGAAACTCCACTTGATACGGCAGCCCGTTACGGCGCAACCACCTGGATGAGACAGAGGCAGCCCCGCAAACGATCAGTTACGGGGCGCTGTAGGAATCCGACAACCGGTGTGGCGGCTGCGGGTGTGTGCGCCCGCTGTCACATGGGGGTGGTGGCGGTGTTGTTCGCGGTGCGCTGTTCCCTGCGCGCGGGCGGCCATACGTCGCGCGTCATGGCTGGCACGAGGCGCACCATGACCACCATCGCGATCAGCTCGACGAGGGTCTGCGTCACCACGGCCAGGGGGGGGGCGATCGCGAGCGAGGCCGGCAGCGCCAAAGTGAGCGGGAGGACGACGAGCGAGTTGCGGGTGGCCACGGAGAACATCACCGCTCGCGTCGAGGGGACGTCCAGGCGTGCTGCTCGACCGGCGAACTTGCCGAGGCCGACGGCGATCACCACGAACACGACGTACAGCGGGACGACCCGGACCAAGTCAGCCGCTTGGGAGCCGACCGCGGCGATCTGGGAACCGATGACGACGGCCAGGGTGGCCATCATCAGCGGCACCATGGCCCCGGCCATCACCTCCTCGACGACGCGCCCGGCGCGCCGCCGACGGGCGACGGCTTGCACGACCGCGGCCGCGGCGAGCGGCACGACGATGAGCAGCAGAAACGCTTCAGCGAACGGGCCGACGTCGATGACCGAGAGCACGTCGGGCCCGGCGAACACCAGCAGGTAGACCGGGAGTAGCGCGATCTGGGCGAGCATCAGCAGCGGTGCGGCGGCCAGCAGGCGGGCGCGGGCCCCGCTGGCCAGACCGGTGAACACGATCACGTAGTCGATGCACGGCGTGAGCAGGACCAGGAGTACCCCGAGCAGCAGCCCGCGGTCGTCGGCCACGAACCTCGACAGCCCCCAGACCACCACCGGGAGCACCACGAAGTTGGTGACCAGGACGGTGGCGAGGAAGCGCACATCGCGAAACGCACGTCCGACCTCGATCAGCGGGACGCCCAGGAACGTCGCGAACAGCAGCAGCATCAGCACGGGCTCGATCGAGTGCTCGAGCGTCGGTGCGAGGCCGGGTGCGGCCAGCCCAAGAGCGGCGCCGGCCACGATGGCAGCCAGGTACAGAGGTACCTGTCGCTTGTCCCACCACTGCACCGTCCTGTGCACGTCTACTCGGACTCCCCATGCTCAAGCCGTGCTGATGAACCCCTGGCGTTTCGCTCGCAGGCGACGGGGTCGGTCATGGAGAAGTGTGCGCTACCGGCGTCGTCAGCCCGCAGTGGCGACGTGCTCCATCGGCAGCCCGGCACCGAACCACTCAGCCTTCCCGCCGGCGTACACGCGCACGTCGCGGTAGCCGAGGCGGGTGAAGGCTGCCGCCGCGACTCTCGATCGACCACAGGCCGGCCCGGAGCAGTAGACGACCACAGTCCGGCTCCTGTCCGGGGCGATCGTGGCAGCCAGCTCGGCGGTGAGCTCGCCGGGCAAGTTGACCGCGCCAGGCAGGTGCTCGCTGCGGAAATGCGCCTCGGGTAGAGCCTCGACGAGGGTCAGGCTGTCGGTCGCCAGCGCGGAGACGAGCTCGGCACGGTCGATGGTGGTCAGCATGGAGGCCTCCTGTTGAGTCGGTCCGGACACGCGTCGCAGGAGCATCGGCTCAGCACCCGCCGCCACACCCGCACCCGTCCGCCGCGGCGGCGGCGGCGCGTCGTCGACGCCACCAGATCGCGCCGGAGACCACGGCTGCGACCAACAGGACGACGCCGAGCGCCACCGCCTCGCTACCGGCAAGGAACGCTCCGACGCCGGCGGCCAGCCCTCCGGCGGCGATGAGCGGCAGCGAGCAGGCCACCGCGCACGCGACCACGACGGCGGCCCCTGCGAATGCTCCCTTGCGGGTCTTGCGTCCGGCTGGGGTCGTGAGCTTGTGGGTGTCGGGCAGGGTCATCAGTCCTCCAAGGACGTCGTCAGGGTGTGCCGAAGGTGGAGCCGGCGCGGTCGCGTAGGCCCGTGAGGGGGTGGTGTGTGGTCGTGTGTGGTCAGGCAGGGCCGAACATGGCGCTGAGTACGTCTGCGGCGTCGTCCGGCGCTCGGACCTCCAGGCGCAGCTCGCCCGAGGTGAGGTGCAACGAGAACGTGAGGAAGGGGCAGCACGTCTGCTCGGCCGCCGCCAAACGAGCGGTGTCCGCGACGAGCTCCGCACCCGCGAGGAACGTGAGCGCCACGCCCCCGTCGACCGACTCACGTCGCACGGCCCGCGCGAGCAGCTCCTGCCAGTCTGCGACACAGGACGGCACCGAGCCGGGCTCGAGCGAGCAAGCGATGACCGGCTCCGCGGGTGCGGCGGTCGACTGCACAGGGCGCAGGGTCAGCGGCACGAGCGTGCGTCGATCGGCAGCCGGCGCCAGGGCGGTCGATGAGCACGGGCACCCGTCGCCGCACGCACCAGCGGCCGGTGCAGCCGCCAGCCGCGCGCCCACGTCCTGCAGCTGAGCGGCCAGGGACACCAGCTCCCCTATCCGGGTCTGCGTCTCAGCCAGCCGCACCGCCACGAGCTCGACGACCTGGTGGGCGACCTCTGAGCAGTCCTCGACGTCATACGCCTTGACCAGCTCGGCGACCTCCGACAACGGGATACCCAGACCCTTGGTCGCCGAGATGAACCGCAGACGGGACACGTCCGCGTCGGAGTACGTGCGGTAGCCGTTGCCGCTGCGCGCCGGCCGGCCGAACAGCCCAATGTCCTCGTAGTAGCGCAGCGTCGTGGTCGGCACGCCGACCCTCTCCGCCGCTTCCGCGATCCGGTAGCCCATGACGGCGACCTTAGACCTTCAACCCAACTCGAAGGTCAACCCCCGACGAGGAGGGATTGCGACGGGTCGTGCATCGATGCGCGTTGTAAGGACTCACCAGGGGCCCACCGAAAGCTCGGCACACTGAACCGTCACGGGTTCTCTGCCGCTTCCTTGTGATGAAGGGTGGCGAGATGCCGAAGAAGTACGACCCCGAGGTCAAGGCTCGGGCGGTGCGGATGGTGCGTGAGCACGTCAAGGACTACGGGTCGGTGACGGCGGCGTCGGTCGCGGTCGGTGCCCAGTTGGGGATCGCCCGGGAGTCGTTGCGGCGGTGGGGCGCTCAGGCCGAGGTCGACGATGGTGCCCGGCCCGGTGTGACGACCGCGGAGTCCGGGGAGATCCGCCGGCTCAAGGCCGAGAACAAGCGTCTGGCGGAGGCGAACGCGATCTTGTGTGCGGCCTCGATTTTCTTCGCGGGAGAACTCGACTCCCGCAACCGCTGATCATGGGGTTCATCGACGCCATGAGAGGCCAGGGCTTCGCGGTCGAGTCGGTCTGCGCCGTGCTGCGTGAGCAGGGCGTGCAGGTCGCCGCGAGGACCTACCGGTCCTGGGCCAGCCCGGCCCGGCAGGTCGCGGCCAGGACGGTCAGCGACGCGGTCGTGGTGGACACGATCCGCGCGCTGCGCACCGACGAGCAGGGCCGACCGACGCCGGAGTCGCTCTACGGGCGGCGCAAGATGACCGCGCTGCTGCGCCGGCGCGGC
>JAFABT010000039.1 GCA_023425905.1 Actinomycetes bacterium
CGACTGGGACGGCTTGGGTGACTGAGACGGCTTGGGTGACTGCGTCGGGCTCGGCGAGGGCTTCGGCGGTGGGGTCGGCGTCGGTGACGTCGAGGGGACGTCACGCGGTCCCGTCGAGACGACGAGCGTCACCGTCGCGCCCTCCTCGACCTCCGCGCCGCCACCGGGCGAGGAGGAGATCACCCGACCCTCGGCGACCGCGGTCGACTCCTGGCGCACGACAGACACGACGAGACCCGCGTCTTCGACCATGGCGGCCGCGTCGCCCAGCATCTTGCCCTCGAGCCCGCTCGGGACACGGACGGTCCCCGGCTTCTCGCTCGGCGTCTCGCTCGGGGTCTGCGACGGCGTGGGCGAGGTGGAGCGGACGGGCTGCGTGCCGACGTTGGCGCGCGGCGGGAACTGGACGACGTCGAAGCGTGCGACGGCCTCCGTCATGTACGCGGTCCACATGTCCGCCGGCACGGTGCTGCCCGTGATCTGGCTGTACCCGCCGAAGCCCTTGATGTCCTCTTGGCTGCCGTCCTCGCCCACCTGGTAGAGGGCGACGGCCGTCGCGAGCTGCGGGGTGTACCCGACGAACCACGCGGACTTGTTCGAGTTGGACGTGCCGGTCTTGCCCGCGACCGGTCGGCCGACGGCGCGCACCGTCTTGCCCGACCCGACCTCGACGACCTGGGTGAGCGCGTACGTCGTGTCCGCCATGACGTCCTCGGCGAAGACGCGCTTGCCCGACGTCGCGCCGACGTAGGCCGTCCCGCCCTGCAGGTACGTCGCCTCACGGACGAAGAAGTGCTCGTGGTGGACGCCCTGCGCCGCGAAGGTCGCGTAGGCCTCTGCCATGTCGAGCGGGGTGGGCGAGGCGGTGCCGAGGACGTTCGCGTAGTTGTCCTTGAGGTCCGTCGTCGACTCGGGCAGGCCCGCCCGGATGGCGACGTCCCGCGTCGCGTCCGGCCCGACCTCCTCGTTGAGGCGGCCGTAGATCGTGTTCACGGAGTTCGCGGTCGCCGCGACGAGGTCGAGCGTCCCCCAGGAGCGCCGGTTGAAGTTCGACATGCCCTCGGGGAAGTTCTCGTTCTTGAGCGGGCTCGCCCCTGAGAACCGGGTGCGCAGCGAGATGCCCTTCTCGAGGCCCGCGACGAGCGCGAACGGCTTGAAGGTCGAGCCGGCCTGCGCGGTGCCCTGGGCGGCATTGTTGAACTGCTGCTTGAGGTAGTTCGGCCCGCCGTAGAGGGCGAGGACCGCGCCGTCGGTCGGGTCGATCGTCACGATCGCCGGTCGCAGCCCCTTGGGCTTGTCCTCCGGCATGTCCTTGACCGTGGCGACGGCCTGCGCCTGCATCTCCTTGTCGAAGGTCGTGACGATCTTGAGGCCGCTCGTGTCGATGTCCTCGTCGGTCATCGAGCCCCGGGTGCGCAGCTCGTGCCGGACGAGCTCGAGGAGGTAGCCCTTCGTGCCGGAGTACGTCTCGGAGTTCTTGACCTCCTTGACCTTGGGGAACTCCTGGGAGTCGCGCTCGGCCTGCGTGAGATAGCCCTCGGAGACCATCCGGTCGAGGACGACGCCCCACCGGCGGACCGCCTGCTCCTCGCTCGCGGCCGGGTCGAAGTTCGACGGCGACGGGATGACGCCGACGAGGAGGGCCGTCTGGCTCACCGTGAGGTCCTTGGCGTCGACGCCGAAATACCCCTGCGCCGCGGCCTGCACGCCGTAGGTGCCGCGCCCGAAGTAGATCGTGTTGAGGTAGGACTCGAGGATCTCCTCGGGCTCCTTCTCCTGGCGGATCTTGATCGCGAGGAGCGCCTCTTCGAACTTGCCCCAGTAGTCCGTCGTCGTGCCGCGGAAGACCCGCTCGACGTACTGCTGCGTGATCGTCGACCCACCCTGGCGGTCCCCCGTCGTGACCCCGACCCACAGGGCGCGGGCGATGCCGGAGAAGTCGACGCCCGCGTTCTCGAAGAACGTCTGGTCCTCCGACGCGACGACGGCGTCGGTCACGTGCTTGGGCAGGGTGGCGAGCTCGACGAGTTCACGCCGCTCGATCGCGAAGGTGCCCATGACGCTCTTGCCGTCCGAGTAGTAGACGGTCGTCATCTGGTTGTCGATGCCCTCCTGCGGGGCGGGGATCGTCGTCGCGCGGTAGACGCCGACGACGAAGCCGACGAGCAGGAAGATCACGGTGAAGAACGTGCCGAGCACGAGGCGCCACGACGGCAGCCACCGGCGGAACCCGGTCCGGCCGCGGCGGGGGTAGTCGATGAAGCGCCGCCGGCCCTTGCTCGTGCGACCGGCGCCCTTGGCTGCGGGGGGTCGTGCGGGGGTGGATGCCACGGGGGAAGGCCTCTCGGTACGACGACGTTGACTCGGGTGCGGCCGACGTGGGCGCGTCCTGAGCGGCACCCAGTATGGCCCCGTGTCCGCGACGTCGTCGGGCGGGTGCCCGAATCTCGTCGGTCCTTCACAGCATCCACCAAGGCGTCCGGGCGCAGGGAGTTGCGGGCCCCGACGACGCGGACGTAACCTGCCGATGTATCAACTCGATACATCACACCAACGATCAGGGTGAGGAGACGACGTGCGCGCACGAACCGACGTCCTCGAACCCGCAATCCTTGGTCTCCTCCACGACACCCCGATGCACGGCTACGAGCTGCGCAAGCAGCTCAACGGCATGCTCGGCTCGTTCCGCGCATTCTCCTACGGGTCGCTGTACCCCTGCCTCAAGCAGATGGTCGCGCGCGGTCTCCTCGTCGGCACCGACTCGTCGGCCGCTCCGCCGCACGCCCTCTCGGGCAAGCGCGCACGGATCGTCTACGAGCTCACCGCCGAGGGCAAAGAGCACTTCCAGAGCATCCTCGCGACGTCGGGACCGGCGTCGTGGGAGGACGAGAACTTCGACGTCCGCTTCGCGTTCTTCGCGCAGACGGACGCCGAGACCAGGCTTCGGATCCTCGAGGGCAGGCGCACCCGCATGGCGGAGCGCCTGGAGACGATCCGGCAGTCCATCACCCGCACGCGGGACCGCATGGACGTGTACACCCTGGAGCTGCAGCGCCACGGCCTCGAGCAGGCCGAGCACGAGGTGCGGTGGCTCGACTCCCTCATCGACACCGAGCGCGACTCCCGTCGCGCCCACCCCAGAGGGGACGGCCACCCGGTCGACCCGGCCGGCGGCGCACAAGCGTCTCGGTAAGACCCATTCATATGAAGGAGCGAGGATGACTGCCATCCGCGTCGCCATCGTCGGTGTCGGCAACTGTGCCGCGTCGCTGGTCCAGGGCGTCGAGTACTACCGGAACACCCCGGCCGACTCGACCGTGCCCGGCCTCATGCACGTCCAGTTCGGCGACTACCACATCTCCGACATCGAGTTCGTGGCGGCGTTCGACGTCGACGCGAAGAAGGTCGGCTTCGACCTCGCTGAGGCCATCGGCGCCTCGGAGAACAACACGATCAAGATCGCTGACGTCCCGCCGCTCGGCGTGACCGTCCAGCGCGGCCCGACGCTCGACGGCCTCGGCAAGTACTACGCCGAGACGATCGAGGAGTCCCCCGCCGAGCCCGTCGACATGGTCGCCGCGCTCAAGGCCGCTCAGGTCGACGTCCTCATCTGCTACCTGCCCGTCGGCTCCGAGGCCGCCGCGAAGCACTACGCCCAGTGCGCGATCGACGCGAACGTCGCGTTCGTCAACGCCCTGCCCGTCTTCATCGCCTCCGACCCGGTCTGGGCGAAGAAGTTCGAGGACGCCGGCGTCCCGATCGTCGGTGACGACATCAAGTCGCAGGTCGGCGCGACCATCACGCACCGCGTGCTCGCCCGCCTCTTCGAGGACCGCGGCGTCATCCTCGACCGGACGTACCAGCTCAACGTCGGCGGCAACATGGACTTCAAGAACATGCTCGAGCGCGAGCGCCTCGAGTCCAAGAAGATCTCCAAGACGCAGGCCGTCACGTCGAACCTCTCGGGCCCCCTCGGTGGCAAGAAGGAAGACCGCAACGTCCACATCGGCCCGTCGGACTACGTCGCCTGGCTCGACGACCGCAAGTGGGCCTACGTCCGCCTCGAGGGTCGCGCGTTCGGCGAGGTCCCCCTCAACCTCGAGTACAAGCTCGAGGTCTGGGACTCCCCCAACTCGGCCGGCATCATCATCGACGCCCTGCGCGCCGCGAAGATCGCCAAGGACCGCGGCGTCGGCGGCCCGATCCTCTCGGCCTCGACGTACTTCATGAAGTCCCCGCCGGTCCAGATGGAGGACACGAAGGGCCGTGCGCAGCTGGAGGCCTTCATCGCCGGTGAGGTCGAGCGCTGACCTGGAGCCCTGAAAGCTGAGCGCTCCGCCGAGGTAGAGCCCTGGTCGTCCGGCAGGAGGACCAGGGCTCTACCTCGCTCGGCCGGGTTCGTCCTCGGCCGTGGCCGCGCTCGAGGTGAGACGACACCGGGAGGGCGGGGA
>JAFABT010000087.1 GCA_023425905.1 Actinomycetes bacterium
CGCATCGTTCGCGCGGGCGGGCTCGACGTAGGGGGTGACGATCTCGAGGAGCCGGGCGAGCGCCGTCGGGGCACGCTCGGCGCTGAGCGCCCACTCGAGCACCTCCCACGCCGCTGGCCACACCCACCGCGCGAGGCCCTCGTCGAGCGCGAGCTCCCACGTGGCGCACACCTGAGCGAGCGAGAGTCGCAGCCCGGCGTTCATCTGGCCGAAGACCACCGTCGGCAGTGTGGTGACCAGGTCGATCGTCTCGGCCGCGAGCGCAGCCGAGTCGAGGCTGCCCCTGCGTGCAAGCTCCGTGTATGCCTCCACGGTGAGCGCACGGCACTCGTCGTCCGTCGTGCCGGACAACCGCGCGAGCAGGCGGTGGACGCCACGGCCCGGAGCACGACGCACACGGGCGATCTCTCGCGCGTGCCGCACGTGCCCCGGCGTCGTGGGTGCGCCAGCAGTCTCGAAGAGGACTGCGGCGTGATCTGCGGCATAGGGGACGACGCCCAGAAGATCGCGCACGTTCGCCGACTCGTTGAGGTGAAGCCGGGTGTTCAGGACCAGGAGGCCGCTATGTGGCCGGCACAGGACGCTCACCGGGTCGAGGTCGGCGAGTGCAGCCGGGAGCGGGAGCACGCAGGCATCCATGCAGACCTGGTACTCCCGCTGCACGGGCTCGCGGACCGGGAACCCGCCCCCGGCCACCCACTGCGCGACGACGTCGAGAGTGCGAAGGCGTTCGCCCGCCGGGGCGACGACCTCGGGCATGCCGTCCGCGAACTCTGCAAGGTCGACCTCACCGTCGAGGTCGAGCCGGAACAGCGCCTGAACGAGATCGAAGGGCCCGACGGTGTCGGCCCGTCGACGGAGCCGGCGCGCGAGCTCGCTCGCGCTGAGGGTCCCGTCGACCCGGTCCGGGGTGCTGAGCAGCTCCGGGATCGTGCCGAGGCCCTCGAGGATCTCCGCGACCAGTGCCGACGTGAACTCGCTGTGCGCCATCAGCTGTTGCCAGGACGACCATTCCGGCCTCCCGGTCGGGGCGATGGCCTCCCGGACCTCGTGGCGCACCCGGAGGAGACCCTCACCGTCGATCGGAGCCCAGGTACGGACGTGCTCACGGAACCCGTCGAGGTCCTCGTACGCGAGGCGCATGACGACGTCGAGCCATGCGGCGACGCACGTGCGGGAGCGGGTCGCGGTGCGCGCCTCCGAGAGGAGTGCGTCGAGGCTCGCGAACGTCGCGGGAAGCGGGGCGAGCTCCTCCTCCGGCGCGGTCCCGCGCACCGTCACGCCCTGCCAGCTCCGCGGCTGCCTGGGTGTGCGGTCGAGTGCCCCCTCCCCTGCCCCGCGACGATCGAGCGCTTCGCGGGCACGCCGCGCTAGCGCGATGTCGCTGTCGCGTGCGGCGAGTCGAAGGAGTTCGTCGACGACGGGCGATGCGGGCAGGGCGCACAGGTGCGTGACGAGGCGACTCCGGTGCACCTTCTCCGTGCGCGCGAGGACCGTCGTCGCGACGGCGTCGAGGACGTCGTCAGCGAGCGGCAGGTCGAGCATGAGCGGCAGCAGAAGACGCACGACCGAGCTGTGCCCCGTCGCGAGCGCGCCGGCCACGTCGAGCTCCCGGCCGACGAGGTCCTCCGCGCGCAACGACAGGCCCGTGAGGATGTCGACGATCAGACGCTGAGTCGCAGGCGGGTCGGACCGGGAGAGCGCGTCGAAGGACGCGGCCACGAGAGGACGCCGGGCGACTCGTCCCGCGGCGACAAGACCGGGGAGCGCCACAGCCATGGCCCACTCGCCCGTGCCGACCTGGCCCAGGCCCTGGCCGAACGCGGGCGTCCGGACGAGGGCGCAGAGCACGTCGTCGAGGCGCGGGGTGTGCCGCATGTAGTCAGCGAGGCTCCTGGCCTCCCCTCCCCAGACCGCGTGCACAGAGGTGCCGGGCCACCTCTCGTCCGCATGAGGACCGCCCCGCAGCGTGAGCTCGAAGGCGCGGAAGCTGGCAGCGCCGAGCCAGCCGAGAGGGAACTTGCCCGGGTCGATGGACATGTCCCCGCCCAAGACGACCGCGGAGACGGCGACGGCAATGGCGTCGTTCCGCTGGGCATTCGCGGGCAGTTCGGTGGCAAGCAGGACGCGGGCGAGGGACCGCCCGACATCGGGCTGACGCCGCGCGAGGACACGCTCGGCCACGAGCGCTTCCGTGAAGCCGAAAGCCGTGAGGCCCCGGACGAGGGCCTGGCCGTGGGACTCCAGATCGACCCCGGAGTCCTCGAAGACGAGAGCGAGCATGACGTCCACCGTGGGCGCCATGAACTGCGGGTCGCGCGCGAGCGCACGGCGCCGGGCCAGGGCGCGGAGCTCGGAACGGTAGGCGGGGGCAAGGCGGGCACGCTCGACGTCGTCGACGTCCTTGGCCCAGGCATAGATGGTCCGCCAGTCGGACGCGTCGACGGCCGCGTGCAGTTCGGTCTCGTTCACGTCGTGACCGTAACGAGAAGTCCGCCCGAACGGGCCGCTTCGCACCCGCGTTCTCGCGAACCGGTCCCGCGAGTTCGCGAGCGGGACCCGCGGGTTCGCGAGCCGGACCCGCGTTCTCGGGGTTAGTCCTCGGTGATGGCGTCGAGGGCGGCCATGTGGGCGTCGGAGAGGGTGAAGTCGACGTCGGCGTTCTCGGTCATGCGGGACGGGGTCGTCGTCTTGGGCAGGGACACGGCGCCCCGCTGCAGCGTGTAGCGGATGCAGACCTGTGCGACCGTCCGGCCGACCTCCTTGGCGATCTCGGCGAGGCGCGGGTCGTCGAGGATCCGGCCCGTCGCGAGCGGCGAGTACGCCTCGACGACGATGCCGTGCTCGGCGCAGTAGCGGGACAGCTCGGCCTGGTTGTGCCCGACGTGCAGCCGGACCTGGTTGACCTGCGGCGTCACGGTCGACACGGCGACGAGCGAGTCGATGTCCGTGGCCGAGAAGTTCGACACGCCGATCGACCGCACCCGCCCGGCCGCGTAGAACTCCTCGAAGGCCCGCCACACCTCGGCGTTGCCCGCCGCGTGGTCGGTGCCGATCGCGTCCCACGGCCACGGGGCGTGGATGAGCCAGAGGTCGAGGACGTCGACGCCGAGCTTCTCGAGCGACTCCTCGAAGCACGTGACGGCCGTCACGTAGTCCTTGACCTCGGCCGGCAGCTTGGTCGTGAGGAAGACGTCCTCACGCGGAACGCCCGAGTCGCGCAGCGCCCGGCCGACCGACGCCTCGTTGCCGTAGGCGCGCGCCGTGTCGATGTGCCGGTACCCCGCGGCGAGGGCCGCCGTCACCGCGTCGTACGTCGCCTCACCGTCCGGCACCTGCCAGGTGCCGAAGCCGAGCAGCGGGACCTCGACGTCGTTGACGAGCCTGGCGGTGTCGGTGAGGGCGGACATGTGACGCTCCTGGAGGTGGTGGGCGACGGGCCTCCCACCGTACGCGCGAGCCGGGGTGTCTACCGGACGATGGGCGCGATGTAGCGACCGACCTCTTCCGCGCCGTCCTCGTCCAGCACGTCGACGTCGATCCACACGAAGAAGCCGTTGTTCGCGAACACCGAGTCCGGGCGGCCCGTGTTGGCCGAGATCCGATACAGCTTCCCGGTGGGGAGGTCGTAGACGAAGTCGCTCGCGTCGAGATCGCCGTTGCCCACCTCGAAGGTGACCAGACGATTGGTGACGATAGGTCGGGTCGCCCGCCCGTCGAGCGGGATCTCGATGACGGTCGTCACCCCGTCGTGGACGATCTCGACGGCCGACCACTCCTCGGAGGTCGCCGTCGATGCACGCCACGCAACCGCGACGGTGTCGCCGCACGCCGCTGCCCCAGCGACATAGAGCTCGGCGGGCTCCGCAGCCCGCCACACCACCTCATCCGAGGCCGGCGCCCCGTCGGGCCCGATGACCGCCCTGCGGAGAGTGGCGGTTCCGGATCTCGGCGCCTGCGCGAGCGCCGAGTCCACATAGACGAGCGTGCGGTCGTCTGCCGAGCACAGGTCCGCGCTCGGGTACCAGCCTGCCGCCGTCTCGACGGTGTCACCGGAGCCGTCGAGCGCCGCCGACCTCACCGCGACGCCCAGCTCGTCGGCCGCGTCGGCAGCCGGAAGCACGTCTATGTCACCAGCGCGACGCACGGTCTCGGACCACAGCACCCGCTCGCCAAGGACGAGGGGACGCTCCCGCCACAGCGGGACCGCGACGTTGCGCCCGGTCCCCTGGTCGGGGATGTCAGGGGTGCTCGAGGCGACCGACCGCGGCCGGGCCGGTCCGATGGGATCGACATACACCTCGAAGTCGGCGACATTGAGGTCGTCGACGACATTGGGGAACGCAAGCCACACAATTTCTCGCGCAGTCCCGGTGGTGTCTCCGACCCCGCCGTCAGGCTCAGCGCCCGGGCCAATCGTGAACGGGGCGACGACGTCGCGCATGTGGCCGTCTGGCGTGAACCGGCCGGTCTTCAAGTCCACCTCGGTGATGACGTCACCGTCCGCCGTGAGATCACGTATGCCACCAGGTACGACCCGCGGCGTCCCCACGAATGGCAGGTCAACCGCGCGCGTCACGTCAATCGGCAGCTCGACGAGCCTCTCCGCACGCTCGAGCACTCCTACGCCTGGCCCGACCACGCTACTCGCTGTCGGGCCGGGTGCCGCTCCCTGCGATCCCCCCACCACGCCGGCCGGAGACGACGGCGGAGTCGCCGGCTCGCCGCCCGCAGTGCACCCCGCGAAGACCAACGTCACCCCCAGGCCGAGCGCTCCAATGTGACGTGCGCGCGCCATCACCACACGATACCCCGTTCGTCGACATGGCGATTATAGAATTGATTCATTGCCTGGGAGAAGTGCGGGTCAACATTGCCCTTCTCGAGACTCCACATTGGATCCGCGAACTTGGCCTTCATCGACCCCGAATCATAGCCTGAATAGCCGTATCCTGTAATCCAGTGCCCGCGTCCGGATGCGTGCCTGGGATTGGAATATCCGTTATAGCGAATACCATCGCGCTTTTCGAGAGTTGAAACCGCAAAGGGTTCTCGAGCTGTGATGTTATACAGAAAGGCTGTTGAAAACTTGCTTCGACCCGACGACCCCGCGAGAGTCGACTTAACATAGAAGCCGGACTTCTTACCGGATCTCCAAAGATTTAGCCCGTCGTTGTAGTTGCTCGACCAGAAGGAAGTCTTCTCGTTCGCGTCCGTATTCATATACAAGCTCCCGGCCATGACCTTCTGCCATGCGTCGCTGTTGGCGGCGCGGTGCCTGCTCGGGTTCTTGGAAGCGTCGGGATGCTTGCTCGCGTTCTTGAGGCCCTTATAGTTGAGAATCGTCACTCCCGAGGCTGGCCCACAGTAAAACCAATTGAATTGGCCCACTGAAATCAACCCTAGGCTCGCCGCGTCGGCGGGGGGCCTGCTCGGCGCAGGAGCAGCCGCGATACCACCCTCCAGACTTGCCACCCGGACGGCATCGATAGAAGCGGCCGGAACCTCTCCGTATCGCCTAGCGTACTCAGACGCCAAAAGTTCATGCGCGCGCACCAGTGACGCCGACGCGTTTGCTGCACCAGGCCGTGAGAACCCTAACGACTTCACCACGGGCGACTCGGTCATCGCAAGCCATGCCGCGGCGAGGGCTTCCTTGTCTACAACCTGCTGAGGTGCCTTTTCGGACCAGCCTATCGGGCGCGGGTCACCCTCGTCACCCGCGGCGGCAGGAGATGCCAGCATCCCTCCCGCGAGCCCGATCGAGAGTGCAAGACTAGTAACAACTCGGAGCCTTCTAATGCTCACTTGGGGTCCCCCTGGCAGTCAAGATGCTTGAGCGGACGCTCAGCGCACCCCTGGAGAATATCGCGTGCTCATCGATCTCGTGGGAGTTTGTGAACATCGTTCGTCACGCCGGCTTAACTTCGGTCGTCGCGGGCTGGAAGCCGCGGACGGATCCAGACCAGTCACGCTCCCACCCGCGGTCATGCTCCGGGCTCTTCATGCTCCCGTCACACCCGCGGGGTGCCGAGGCGCCTGATTTTCACGGCGTATCGGCGCGTCAAGTCGACGCCGCGCCCACATCCCGGGCCGCCGATCCTTGGAGTTCATGCTCTCCAACTGTTCGAGCCCCTCCGGGCTCAAGGCGGGCCGTCGTGACTATGAGGCACGCGGCGCCACAGCACTTCGGTCCGCGAGTAGTCCGAGCGCACATATTCGCCCGGCCCGCGCCAGAGGCACTGACCCAGAGGCCTGCTAGGTTGCCGCGCAGCGCCCCGTCGCCGACGCCGCGCCGAGCCAGGTGTGCGGGTTGCGGTCCCAGCACCAGCCGAGCTTCGCGCGGCGATCCGAGATCCAGACCGCCGGCACCCGCTGGTTCGTACCTGTCCGGGAGCCCATGAGCGACCAGCACCGGTTCGGCCGCAACCGGTCCGGGCGGACGGTCGCGAGCGCGACGCCCTCCGCGATCGTGAGTGGCGTCCGGCCGCGCTCACGGACGGCGGCGAGCGCCTCCTCCGGCGTGACCCCGCAGAACTCGCTGCCGACGTCGATCCCCGTGAGCAGGTACGCCCGTGCGGCGGGCACCTCGACCCCCGGGACCGTGGCGTAGGTCGCGAGCTCGTCGCGGCCGATCACGCTCACCCCGAGCCGCGCCCCGCGACGCATCGCGGGGACGGCGTCGTTGACGTCGTACCCGTCCGGGTGGAGCACGAGAAGGAAGGGCACGTCGTCGTCCGGGCGCGCAGGCGGGTGCGTCCAGGTCGCCGCGTCCGCGCGGGCGAGCGCGCGCAGCGGTGCGACGAGGGCGGCGAGCGCGTCGCGGTCGAGACCCAGCAGGCCGGCGACCCCGGACTCGACGTACACGCGCACCTGCCGGTCGAGCTCGTCGACGGGAGCCGCCTCAGGGTCGAACGCCGACGACGCGGCGGAGGTCGGCGATGCGACGGTGGGGAGCAGCGGGTCGACTGTCGTGACAACGGTGGGCATCAGACGTCCTCCTCTTACGGCGGGCTCGGGACGGTCACCACTCAACGCGTCGCGTCACGGGCGTGTTCCGGGCGCCCGCCACCGTCACCCCCAGCCCAGCTCGTGGAGCCGGTCCTCCTCGAGGCCGAAGAAGTGCCCGAGCTCGTGGCGCACCGTGATCCCGATCTCCTCGACGACGTCGTCCCGCGTCTCGCAGATCGCGAGCGTCGGGTTGCGGAAGATCGTGATCCGCGCCGGGAGCAGCGGCTCGCCCCACGTCGAGTAGCGCTCGACGAGGTTGTGGCCGTCGAAGATGCCGAGCAGCGTCGGGTCCTCGGGCGGCCCGTCATCCTCGACGAGCACGACGAGGTTCGTCATCTGGCTCGCGAACTCCTCAGGGATGAGGTCGAGGGCGTCGTTGACGGCTTCCTCGAACTCGTCGCGTGACATGTCGAACACGGGCCCCATCCTGCCCTGCCCCGTGCGCTGCTGCGGTGCCGGGCCCCGAGCCGGCACCTCCGGACGGGGGCTGCGGACCCCGGCTTTGGCGATGGCCCGGTTGTGCCCTATGCTTTCGGAGGTCTCGAGGCGCCTTCGACGTCGGAGGCTCCACGGAGCCCCCATCGTCTAGCGGCCTAGGACCCCGCCCTTTCACGGCGGTAGCACGGGTTCGAATCCCGTTGGGGGTACGAGCAGTTTGCAGGTTAGAGTGTCTCAGCATCACAGGTCTTGTCCGGTCCGCCGGACGCACAAGGCCCCGTAGCGCAGTTGGTTAGCGCGCCGCCCTGTCACGGCGGAGGTCGCGGGTTCAAGTCCCGTCGGGGTCGCTCGGCAACCGCCCGGTCATCGCACCGGGCGGACCTGTCAGGGCCATGTAGCTCAGCTGGTAGAGCGTTCGACTGAAAATCGAAAGGTCAGCGGTTCGACCCCGCTCGTGGCCACCCTGAAGAGTCACCGAAGCCCCGCCCGGTCACCCGGAGCGGGGCTTCGTCGTGCTGGAGGACGAGCGTCGCGGCGGGGCGTCTGCCGCGACGCGTCACCGCGCCCGGTTGCGGTAGAGCTCGAGCGCGAGCGAGACGGAGAACCCGCCCGGTTCCGGGAAGCCCTCACCACAGCTGCCGTCTGACTCCCCCGGCGACTTCACCCAGAGCAGCCCGTCGAGCCCGGTCTTGTCCGCGACCATGCGCGGCTTCACGCCGAGGCCTCGCCCGCGCGGGTTGCACCAGCGGTTGTCCTTCGTCGGGCCCTTGCCGTTGCGCGACACGTCGATGACGTAGTTGCGGTGGGTCGAGCCCACGCCGCGCTTCTTCAGTTGCGCGGCGACCTTCTTCGCGTACGCCTTCTCCTTGCTCGTCCAGCGGAAGTTCGACACGTTCGTGAAGAAGCCCCGGGCGTGCGCGACGCCCGCCCGCTTGAGCCTGGCCGCGCTCGTCGCCGGGGAGTTCCACGAGGAGTGGCCCGCGTCGAGGTACACCCACGCCCCCGCCTTCGTGAGCGTCTTCGCGGCGTAGGCGAGGAGCTTGTCCCGGGTGCTGTCGCCGCACTCGAGCGCGAGCGAGTCGGGCTCGAGGACGACGAGCGCCTTCGTCCCCTTGAGGCCCGCGGCGACCCGGCGGATCCACGCCCGGTACTGGGCCGGCGTCGCGAAGCCGCCCGAGGAGTACTGACCGCAGTCCCGGCCGGGGATCGCATACACGACGACGACGGGGGTCTGGCCCTTCTTCTTCGCGGCGCGGGTGTACGTGCGGACGACCTTCGTCGTCGTCGCACCCGAGTACCAGTCACCGACCCAGAAGGCCTGGGGCGTCTTCGCGATGTACCGCAGCGCGGTCCGCGTCCCGCCGCGCGCCTTCGACGCGGCGGCCGCGGCCTGGGTGTCCGGGTTGACGTAGAGCTTCTGCTTGTTGCGAGCCTTGGACGTCGCGGCCGGGGTCGCGACGGGTGCGCTCACCGCTGCCGCTCGCGGCGTGAGGCCGTCCGGCTGGAGGGCGGCCGCGGCCGGGACGAGCGCAGCGCCGAGCAACCCAGCAGCGGCGAGGAGCGCGACGAGGGCGTGGCGACGGCGGGCCATCATCGCTCCCCCGCCCGGCTGCGACGATCGGCCCACAGCGCAACCGCGGCGCCGACGAGGACACCCGCCGTGGCGAGGAGGACCGCCATGAAGAAGGTCGTCGCCCCCGCGTTCGCCTGGGCGACGCCGTCCGCCGGTCGCACGACCTGCGTGGCGACGATCCCCG
>JAFABT010000110.1 GCA_023425905.1 Actinomycetes bacterium
CACTGTCGGTTCGCCCTCGGCCCAGGCGCCTGAGGTCATCCCCTTCGACCAGTTCGCACTCACCTGGGAGCCCGTCCCTCGTGCGACCTTCTACGAGGTGACGGTGGCCCAGCTCAACGGCGGCCCCCCGGTCACCTGCAAGACGGCGAGCACGACGGCGACGATCATCGCGAGGTACGTCCGCGACGGGAACCAGCAGGCGAAGCTCGATTCGGCGGCACCGTGCCTGTGGAGCACCCAGGCGAACCGGGCAATCGAACCCGGCAGCCAGGTCTACAGCGTGAAGGTCCGGGCGGTGAACGTCGGTGCGCACGACGGCGCTGACTATCAGGGCATCAGTGGCACCGGCGTCTCGGTCGTCCCGTCGGCGGAGTCGGAGCCGCGCTACTTCACCATCACGGCGGACGGCCGGGATGAGACGGTCGACGTCATCCCGGACCGCGCCTTCATCAGCAGCGACGAGGTCAGTCCCGACCTCACCTGGGCGCCCGTGGCCGGCGCCGGCGGATACCAGGTCGACATCTACACCGACGCGAGCTACTCCTCGCTCGTCGGGAGGCTGTGGACACGGACGCCTGCGCTCACCGTCAACGGTGTGTTCTCCCGCAACACGACCACGGCCTCCGACGACGCGTACTTCGCCCGGATCACCGCGATGGACGGAGGCCGCGTCGAAGCGACGAACTGGGCGAGACTCGTCGGACCCGCGCACGGCGCCATCTCGTGGAAGCGCATGGGTGAAGCGCCCAGCGCGGCCACCGTCGAGGCCGTCGCGGGCATGAGCCTGTTGCGCCTCTCCCCCGCACCCGCTGACCTGCTCGGTGGGACCAACCGCGGCTACCGCGTGCTCATCGACCATGGTGACGGCACGACCAAGGTCGCGGAGCTCGACGTCGATCAGCCCGCGACCCTCGCGGTGAAAGACATCGCCTACTCGGGATCGACCGACACCCTCACGTCGCTCCCCACCGGTCGCTACGAGATCCGGTACGCGGTGCTCGACGCGGCGCGGAAGCCCGGGCCTTTCTCCTCGCGCACGTCCTTCAACGTGGGTCAGGGCACGGTCGAGTCGCTCGAGGCCGCCGTCCTCCCGAGCCGCACGTCCGCGACGCTCACGTGGACGCCATCGGTGAGCGCCACCTCCTACGACGTCTACCTCGGTGCCGAGGGCACGTCGCCCCAGCGCGTGGCCGGCGGGCGCGGCCAGACCACCTTCGTGGCCGAGAGCCTCCGACCGGCGACCAAGTACTCCTGGTACGTCGTCTCGATCGACAAGGACGGGAACCGCTCCGAGTCGTCCGCTCCCACGTCGTTCACGACGACGCCGGCTGCACTCACGACGGCAGGCGACGTCTCCGCGCCCGCCGGGTCGCTGCGCCTCTCGTGGGGTGCGGTGACGGGCGCATCCCGCTACCTCGTCCGCGTCCGCAACAGCATGACGCAGGCCGTCATCGAGCTCGCCGAGACGAGCGCCCGCTCATGGTCGCCGACCAAGCCACTCGTCTACGGGACGCAGTACACCTGGGACGTACGGGCCGTGCCCGAGACGCCCTACACGACCACGAGCACGACACGCCCGTTCCTCGCACAGTCCGCCGAGAGCCTTCTCACGGTGTCGACGCCCCCAGGTGCCGTCACCTCCGTCAAGGCCGTCGTCGACGGAAGGACGGCCACCGTGACGTGGCCTGCGCTCAGCGGCGCGGCCCTCGGGTCCTCCGGGCCCGTCTCCTACGCCCTCGCGTATCGCGTCAAGCCCGACCTCGCGACCGAGGACGGGTGGACCGTGCTGCCGGCGGTCCCCAACGGCCTCAGCCAGACGGTCACGGGCCTCGCGCTCGCGACCGCCTACGAGTTCCGGGTCATCGCATCGAACGCCGACGGCTCCGGCCCGTGGTCGAGGACGACCTCAGGCACGACCGCCACGATGCCGTCCGCCGTGCGCAGCCTCACGGCAACCGGAACGCTCAACGGCCTCAAGGTCACGTGGACGTCTCCGGCGAGCACCGGCGGCTCCCGGATCACGGGCTACACCGTCGCTTACCGCACCGGCGGCGCCGCGTGGCGCTCGACGACGACGACGTCGACGTCGATCACGCTCGAAGGCCTCGCGGGCCGGACCTCGTACGACGTCCGTGTCGCAGCCATCAACGCGATCGGCGCGGGGCCGCTCGCGTCCGTCACGGCCTCGACGATGGCCGCGCCGAGCGCCCCGCGCTACGTCAAGGTGAAGCGGGGCGACCGGAAGGCGACCGTCACGTGGTCGGTGCCCGCCACCGACGGCGGCAGCGTCATCACGCGGTACACGATCCAGATGCGGACGAAGACCGGACGGTCGTGGTCGTCATGGTCGTCGCGAGGTTCGACCTCGGGCACCCGCTCCTACGTCGCCAGCGGCCTGACGAACGGGACCGGGTACCAGTTCCGGGTCGTCGCCGCGAACCGGCTCGCCGAGGGCGCGGTCAGCGCAGCCGTGAGCGTCACCCCCGCAGGCAAGCCGTTCGCACCGCAGGGCGTCAAGGTCACCGCGTACAAGGGCAAGACGAAGGTCTCCTGGAAGGCCGCGGCCTCGAACGGGTCGAAGATCACTGCGTACTACGTCCAGTACTCGACCAACGGCAAGAAGTGGAAGTCGATCAAGACGGCCAAGTCGAGCGCGCGGTCGTACACGACGAAGGTCGGCAAGAAGGGCAAGATGCTCTACTTCCGGGTGATCGCGAAGAACGCCCTGGGCAAGAGCCCGGCGAGCTCGGTCGTGATGGTCGTCAAGAAGTAGCACCCTGCACATGAGGAGGGCCGGTCGGGATCACC
>JAFABT010000221.1 GCA_023425905.1 Actinomycetes bacterium
AGCCGGGACCGGTCGATGCCCGCGACGAGGCCGTGCGCGTCCCGCGCGGCGACGGCGGCGCCCTCGAGCGTCGGCGCCGCTGCCGCGAGCGGGGCGAGGTCGAGCGTGCCGCCGCTCGGGCGCATCCCGTCGGACTCGACGAGGGCGGCGAGGTCGGTGAGCGGTCCTAGGACGTCCGCCGCGAGCACGTCGAGCGCATCCGCGACCGTCGTCACGGCGGCGAGGTTCGGGCCGAGCAGCGGCAGGCCGCTCGTGAGGCGCCACACGGGGTCGCGGGTTGCGTCGACGGCATCCGCGCTGCGGCTCGCCACCCGATCGAGTGAGGCGGCCAGACCGTCCTGGGACCCGTCGCGCACCTGCCCGCGGACCTCGCCGATCGCGTCGGCCGCGTCGCCGAGAGCCGAGGCTGCCTGCTGGCCGCGCCACGCGATCCACCCAGCCCACACGAGGACGAGGGCGAGGATCCCGAGCAGCACGAGGCGCACCCGACGTCGGCGCGGGCGCGGCGGAGCTGCGTCGTCGACCACGTGGACAAGGGTGACATATCGGGCACAGGCCCCGCGCCGACCAACCGGGTGAACCCCGCGCGCTGCGCACGCCGGGTGCCGGGGGTCAGGCCGGGCCCGTCCCCTCCTCGCGGTCCTCCGGGTGCAGGATCGCGATGCGGGGCCGGGAGTGGGCGGAGTAGCGGACCTGGACGTGCCAGTTGCGACGCACCCACACCGCGGCGCCGATCGAGACGAGGATCGCCGCGATCGACCCGATGCCGATCGCCCACCGCGGGCCGAACGTCTCCCCCACCCACCCGACGACGGGCGACCCGAGCGGCGTCGCCCCGAGGAACACGATCATGTAGATCGACATGACGCGCCCCCGCATGGCGGGCGCCGTCGTCATCTGGATGGTCGAGTTCGCCGCGGTGATGAGGGTGAGCGTGCAGAAGCCGACGGGCACGGCCGCGATCGCGAACGTCACGTACGACGGCATGAGCGCCATGAGGCCGGAGAACACCCCGAAGGCGAAGGCCGAGCCGACGACGAGCCGCACCCGCGGCCGCTCGCGCCGGGCGGCGAGCAGCGCGCCGGTGAGCGAGCCGATCGCGAGGATCGAGCCGAGCACGCCGTACTCCCCCGCCCCCTTGCCGAACTCGACGCGGGCCATGAGCGCGCTCGTGAGCTGGAAGTTGAGCCCGAAGGTCGACACGACCCCGATGACGGCGAGGATGACGAGGATGTCCGTCCGGGAGCGCACGTAGCGCAGGCCGGCGCGGATCTGCCCCTTGCGCTTGGCGACGCGTGGTTCGCGGCGCAGCTCGCCGACCTTCATGAGGAGGATCGCGGCGATCGTCGCGGCGAAGGTCACGCCGTTGAGGACGAACACCCATCCCGTGCCGACCCACGCGATCATGAGGCCCGCGACGCCCGGCCCGACGAGGCGCGCGAGGTTGAAGTTCGCCGAGTTGAGGCTCACCGCGTTCGCGAGCCGTTCGCGCGGCACGATCTCCGCGACGAAGGTCGAGCGGGCGGGTCCGTCGATGGCCGTCACCGTGCCGAGCGCGAGTGCGAAGAGGTAGACGTGCCACAGCTGTGCGACGTCGGCGAGCACGAGGACGCCGAGCCCGAGCGCGAGGACGGCCTGCAGCGACTGGGTGAGGATGAGCAACCGACGGCGGTCGACGCGGTCGGCGAGGACGCCCGCCCACGCGGACAGCACGAGCGCGGGCCCGAACTGCAGCGCGGTGACGACGCCGACCGCGACGCCCGAGTCCTGCGTGAGCACGACGAGGACGAGCCAGTCCTGGGCGACGCGCTGCATCCAGGTGCCGACGTTCGCGACGATCCCCCCGGCCATCCAGAGCCGGAAGTTGGGGATGCGCATCGAGGCGAAGGTGGCAGACACGGTCAGCCCTCCGCGAGCCGTCTGAGGAGCGCCGCGGCCTCGGCGAGCGTCTGGCGCTCGGCAGGCTCGAGCGACGCGAGTGCGCGCGTGAGCCACGCGTCGCGGCGGCGACGGGTCTCGCGGACCTCCGCCTGCCCCGCGGGCGTGAGCTCGACGAGGACGCCGCGCCGGTCGGTCGGGTGGTCACCCTTCGTGACGAAGCCGGCCTCCGCGAGCGCATTGACGATCCGGGTCATGTGGGGCGGCTGGACGCGCTCGCGCTCGGCGAGCGCGGAGGGCGACAGGGGCCCGCGGTCGAGGAGCACCGCGAGGACGGCGTAGTGGTTGTCCGGCAGGTCGTGCTCGCCGCGCTGGGACCGCACGCGCCTCGTCATGCGACCGAGGGCGACGCGCAGCTCGCCCGAGAGAGGACCGGGGCGGTTGTCGATGCGCATGTGATGATCTTAGGTCATTACCTGATGTAAGGACACGTGATTTCCCCCACGTCCGACACGCTCACGGATCACCCGATTGCCGGGCATCGCCCGACGAAGCGGCGTGGCACGATAGACCGGGACAAACCGGACGATCCGAGGAGCGAAGGCGTGGAGCTGCGTGACTACCTGACCCTGCTGCGCAAGCGGTGGCTGTCAGTCGCCACGGTCACCGTCCTCGGAGTCGTCGGGGCGGTCGCCGCGATCGCGCTCCAGGCGCCCACGTACCGCTCGAACACCGAGCTCTACATCTCCTCCCAGAGCGGCGACAGCCTCACCGAGCTCAACCAGGGCGGCAGCTACACCCTCGACAGCGCACGCGGCTACTCCCGCATCGCGACGTCACCACTCGTGCTCTACCCCGTCATCGCCGAGCTCGGCCTCGACGTCGACCCCGCCACCCTCGCCGACTCGATCTCCGCAGCCGCGCCCCAGAACACGCCGATCATCACGATCGGCGTCACCGCGACCGACCCGGGCGAGGCGCAGCAGATCGCCGACGCCGTCGGCCGCTCGCTCACCGCACGGCTCATCGACATCGTCCCCGAAGGGTCCGACGGCACCCCCTCGATCAAGATCACGACGATCAAGGAGGCCTCGCTCCCCACGGTGCCCGTCGCCCCCAGCCGCAAGATCCTCCTCGCGCTCGGGGTCCTCCTCGGCCTCGCCGGCGGCCTCGGCCTCGCGGTGCTGCGCGAGCAGCTCGACACGCGCGTCCGCAGCGAGCCCGACGTCCGCGCCCTCGTCGACGTCCCCGTGCTCGGCCGCATCGACCACGACCCCGCGGCCGTCCGCACCCCCCTCGTCGTGCCGGTCGACGCCCCCGGCGGTCCGCACGACGGCCGGGTCGAGGCCTTCCGGCACCTGCGCACGAACCTCCAGTTCGTCCGCGCCGCCTCCCGGCCGCGCACGATCGCCGTCACCTCCTCGATCCCCGCCGAAGGCAAGTCGACGACGGCCGCCAACCTCGCCCTCACCCTCGCCGCGAGCGGCCTCGACGTCTGCCTCGTCGAGGCCGACCTGCGCCGCCCCCGGCTCGGCGAGTTCTTCGGGCTCGAGGGCGCCGTCGGCACGACGACCGTCCTCATCGGTGACATCGACCTCGACGACGCGCTGCACCCGTGGGGCGACGGCCGCCTCCAGCTGCTGCTCTCGGGCCAGGTGCCGCCCAACCCCTCCGAGCTGCTCGGGACGCCCGAGATGCGCGACATCATCGACCGCCTCGCCGAGCGCTTCGACACCGTCATCGTCGACTGCCCTCCGCTGCTGCCCGTGACCGACGCCGTCGTCGTCTCGACGCTCACCGACGCGACGCTCCTCGTCGTCGGCTCGGGGCGGGTGCGGCGGGACGAGGTCACGCACGCGCTCGAGGCGCTCGGCACCGTCGGCACCCGCCCGGCAGGGGTGATCCTCACGATGACCCCGCCGACCCGGACGCGGTCCCGCTACGACTACGCCTCGGCCGTCCCGGCCCCGACGCTGAGCCCCGCCGCCCCGGCCGAGTTCTCGCCCGTCCGAGGGACCGGACGCACCCCCCGGATCCACGCCCACGTCGCAGGTCAGGCCGAGCTCAGCTCGACCGACCGGGACGACCCCCTCGTCGCCCCGGCAACCGACCCCGCCGACGACTTCACGTCGATCGACCGCCTCGTCGCGAGCTTCTCCTACTACCCGATCATCGACGACCCGAACCTCCCCGCCGAGGCGGACGAGCCTGCGCCCCTGGCCGCCAGCCCCATCACGAGCACGCCCCCTACCGCGAGCATGCCTCCCAGCATGCCGCCCGGCCTCGTCCCGGTCGCGCCCGTGCGCACCGCGCGGCCGGTGACGACGACCCCCGACGACGCCGTCACCGAGGCCATCAGGATCTACGTCCCGGCCGCCGCCGACGAGCGGACGACGGCCGGGAGCGCAGGGGGACCGGCGAAGGTCGCCGGCTCAGCGAGCTCGCGCTGGTGCGACGTCGGCTGACGACGCGGCCGGAGCAGGACGGCGCCGCCGCACGCGACGCGCGGCCGTGAGGATCGCCTCGAAGCGGTCCGCGATGGTCGCCGCCGCGAAGTGCTCCTCGGCGTACCGGCGCCCCCAGGACACCGCCTCCTCCCGCGCCGAGGGCGCAAGGCGCGCGCGGAGGAACTCGGCCGCGGCGTCGACGTCGTAGCCCGCGACGACGGCCCCCGCGCCGGCCTCCTCGATCATCACTGCCGCGTCGTTGTCGAGCGGCAGGAAGCCGAGGACGGGCCGGTCGAGGCACAGGTAGGTGAGCACCTTCGACGGGACGGAGAACCGCCCCGCCTCCGGCTCGAGGATGCACACGAGGACGTCCGAGGCGCCCTGGACCCGCATCGCCTCGTCGAAGGGCAGGAAGTCCCGCAGCACGAGGTTGTCGCGCCGGTTGGCGTCCTCCTCGAGGTACGCGCGGCCCTTGCCCTCCGTGACGACGAGCACCGTCGCCCCGAGAGGCCGCACCGCGTCAGCGACCTGGACGAGCACCTCAGGGTTGTGCTTGAGCCCAAGCGTCCCGGAGTACGTGACGAGCGGCCCGTCGGGCACCCCGAGCGAGTCGAGGAGCTCACGGTCCGGCCGGCCCGGCGCGATGTCCTCGACCGGCGCCCAGTTCGGCACGACGTGGACCTTGCGCCGCGGCACCCGCCACGGGCGGTGGAAGTCTTCCCAGAACGCCTCGGAGATGACGACGACCTGGCTCGAGAGGTGCGCCGTGAGGGCCTCCCCCAGCGCCGCGACCCCGCCGACGAGCGAGCCGAGGACGCGCGAGCGCGCTCCGAGCAGCCGGCGGACGGCGATCGAGTAGACGTCCTGGTGCCACATGACGACGCGCACCCCGAGCAACCGCGCGGAGATCGCGACGAGGGGCTGCGCGACGAACGGCAGGTTCGACAGCAGGACGACGTCGGGGCGGACGGCGCGCAGCCGGCGCACCGACTCCCGCGCGTAGACGAGCTCGCCGCGCAGCCGACTGCCCGCCCGGTATCGGTCGACCTCCGAGTCGAGGCCGAGGCCCCGGACCTCGAGACCGTCCTCGGCGCGCAGGTCACCGTGGCCGGTGACGTAGTGGCTGCAGTGCTCGTGCTCGACCGAGTGGCCCCGCCGCGCGAGCTCGCGCGCGAGCCCGTACTGGAAGGGGTGACCGGAGTAGTCGTTGACGATGACGCGCAGGGTGGTCGCTGCGCTGGCGCGCGTCACTGCGCCTGCTTGACCTGCTCGTAGATCCACGCGTACGTCTTCTCCAGACCTTCACGCAGCGAGATGGACGGCTCCCAGCCGTAGATCTCCTTGATGAGGGTGTTGTCGGAGTTACGGCCGCGCACGCCCTGCGGGGCGGAGAGGTCGTAGCTGCGCTCGACGGTGATCCCCGCGATGTCTTCGAGGATCGAGACCATCTGGTTGATCGAGACGAGCTCGCTCGAGCCGAGGTTGACCGGCTCGGTCGAGTCGCCGTCGGTGATCATCTTGATGCCGTGGATGCAGTCGTCGATGAACATGAACGACCGGGTCTGCTCGCCGTCGCCCCAGATGTCGATCGAGTGGTCACCCGTGACGACAGCCGTCGCGATCTTGCGGGCGAGGGCGGCGGGCGCCTTCTCGCGGCCGCCCTGCCAGGAGCCGTGCGGGCCGTAGACGTTGTGGAAGCGGGCGACGCGCGTCTCGAGGCCGTAGTCCTCGCGGAAGTGGCGGGCCATGCGCTCCGTGAAGAGCTTCTCCCAGCCGTAGCCGTCCTCGGGCATCGCGGGGTAGGCGTCGGCCTCGACGAGGGCGGTCACGTCGGTGTCGGTCTGCTTGTCCGCGGCGTAGACGCATGCGGAGGACGAGTAGAAGAACCTGCGGACGCCCGCGTCGCGCGCGGCGACGAGCATGTGGGTCGAGATGAGGACGGAGAGCATGCACTCGGCCTTGTGGGTCTCGATGAACCCCATGCCGCCCATGTCCGCCGCGAGGTTGTAGACGACGTCGACGTCCTCGGCCGCCGCGCGGCACTCCTCGAGGAGCGAGAGGTCGCCGATGCGGTTGTCCGCGTCCGGGTGGACCTGGTGCCACTCGTCGAACGGCTTGATGTCGACGCCGCGGACCGCGTGGCCCTGCGCGAGGAGGTCGGCGACGAGCGCCCCTCCGATGAAGCCACCGGCGCCGGTCACAAGATGGGTCTCGGTCATGTCAGTCTCCTCCGCCTAGAGCACCGGGGGCATGGCGTAGCCAACTGACATGCCCCCCACTGGTCACGCCGCCGTCGGTGCGACCAGTCGAGACTAGCGCCCCTTTTGTCCAGATTGGGAAGGTTTCACCCGTTCGGCCCTGGACCTCACCCGGCCGAGAACGCGCCGCGAATGACGGCCGCCGCCGCACCCGGGCGGGCGCGGCGGCGGCGTGACGTGCACAGAGAACGAGGTCAGACGCCGAGAGCGTCCCGGATCGGGCCGAGGGTGAAATAGAGGACGAACAGGGCTGCAGTGATCCACATGAGCGGGTGAATCGCTCTTGCCTTGCCGCGCGCGAGCTTGAGGACGACGAAGGTGATGAACCCTGCACCGATGCCTGCGGTGATCGAGTACGCGAACGGCATGAGCACCATCGTGAGGAAGGCCGGGACGGCGATCTCCCAGTCCTGCCAGTCGATGCCCGCGACCTGCGTGACCATGAGGAATCCGACGACGACGAGCGCGGGCGCAGCCGCCTCGGACGGAACCATCGACACGAGCGGCGAGAGGAAGGTCGCAAGGAGGAAGGCCACACCGGTCGTCACGGACGCCAGTCCCGTGCGGGCGCCATCCCCGACGCCGGACGCTGACTCGATGTAGGCGGTGTTCGAGGACACCGAGCCCATACCGCCAGCGACGGCTGCGAGGGAGTCGACGATGAGGATCTTCTCGACGTCGGGCGGGTTGCCCTCCTCGTCGAGGAGATTCGCCTCGGCGCCCACGGCGACCATCGTGCCCATCGTGTCGAAGAAGTCGGCGAGCAGGAGCGAGAAGACGAGCAGGACGACCGCGACGACGCCGATCTTGCCGACGGCTCCGAACATCGAGAACTGCCCGAGCAGCGAGAAGTCGGGCACCTCGACGAGGGACTTCGGGATCGCCGGGACGTGGTCCCAGCCGTTCGGGACCGCGTCAGGCCCCTTGCGCGACCCGAGCTTGGCGATCGACTCGATGATGACCGCCAGCACGGTGCCGGTAAGGATCGCGTAGAGCAGCGCGCCGCGGACCTTGCGAGCCGAGAGCACGATCGCCAGCAGTAGGCCGACGACGAACACGAGGATCGGCCAGCCGGCGAGGGACCCGTTGATCCCGACCTCGGTCGGTGTGGCTCCAGAAATCGGGATCCGAACGAAGCCGGCGTTGAAGAAGCCGATGAACGCGATGAACAGGCCGATGCCGACGGAGATCGCGATCTTCAGAGCCTTCGGGACCGCCCGGAAGACTGCGGTACGGAAGCCCGTGAGAACGAGCACGAGGATGACGATGCCCTCGAGGACGACGATCCCCATCGCGTCCGCCCACGTCATCCCGGGCAGCTGCGAGATGGTGAACGCGACCACGGCGTTGAGACCGAGGCCCGCTGCAAGGGCCACCGGGAAGTTCGCGACGACGCCCATGGTGATCGTCAGGAGGCCAGCGACGAGTGCCGTCGCCGCCGCGATGACGACGGTGTTCGGGCCAGCCCCAGGAGCCGCACCGAGGAAGTTGCCCTGCGAGTCGGGGATGGTGCCGAGAATGAGGGGGTTCAGGACGATGATGTACGCCATCGTGAAGAAGGTCGTGAGACCGCCGCGGATCTCCGTGCCGATCGTCGAGCCGCGCTCGGTGATCTTGAAGTAGCGGTCGACGGTGCCGGCCAGGCCCGGCCGCTGGGTGGGGGTGGTAGTCGCCATGGTGCATAGATTGTCAGAAGACCGACAGAACATGCAGGCCTTTCGGCACCTCGAGACGTGAGATGTCGCCCATCGTGCGGGCGGACGCCGCCCGCCGTCCACGATCTGGACGCCGCGCCGGCTCGGTAGGCTCACCGCGTGGCCAACCCTCTCGCCTTCCTCGGCTCCCGCGGCGACCGTCGACCCGATCCCGAGCCCGTGCAGATCGACCTCGTCCGGGTGTGCCTCGTCGGCACGGCCGTGTGGCTCGTCGTGCTCGTCGGCTGCGGCCTCGGCTGGGTGGTCACCTCACGTCCCGGCCTCGGCGCGTGGGCGACCGTCGCGCTCGCCGGCGTCGGGCTCGGACTCCTCGGAGTGTGGTGGGCACGGAACCGCGGGCCCGGCGCACGGGGGCGCAAGTAACGCCGGACGCCCGGGGACGCAGTCGCGACGGAGGCTGAAACCGCGCCGCATCCATGCAGGTCAGCGAGCCATGAGAGAACTCTCACGGCCCAGCCGTGGCATCCGGAAGCGCGTCACCCCATCGTTGACTCGTCCAACCCCCGACCGGAAGGCCCGCACCATGACCCGACTGTCCACGCGCACGCTCGCCACGGCGACGGCGCTCGCACTCGTCGCCACCCCCGTCGTCGCGGGGTCCGCGACCGCGCACGGCACGGACCGCGACGCAGTGGCCGCGCCGACGACGACGACGGTCCGCACTGCGCGCGTCGCCCTCGGTGACACCCCCCGCATCACCGTGACCGTGAAGAAGGCCAAGGCCACCTCGAAGGCCGATGCGCAGCGGTCCCACTCGAAGAAGCACCACCGCCTCGCCAAGGTGAGCGGCGTCGTCGACGTCACCGTCGCCGGCAAGACCGTCGAGGGCAAGGTCCGCCGCGGGGTCGCACGCGTCCGCGTCCCCGTCGACCTCGCGATCGGCCGCCACACCGTCTCCGCGGCGTTCCGCGGCACCGCCCGCTACGCGGCGAGCACCGACGAGGGCACGCTCGTCGTCACGAAGGCCAAGCCGCGCCTGCGCGTCGGCGCGAAGCTCGTCCAGGGCGCCGCGCCCGTCGTCACCGCCAAGGTCACCTCGAAGGCCGACGGCGCTGTCACCGGCGACGTCCGCGTCCTCGTGCGCCGCGGCGACTTCACGACGACGGCCACCGCGACTCTCGTCGACGGGCGCGTCACCGTGACGCTCCCCGACGCGCTGCCCGTCGACCCCGCGACGACCTCCCACCGGGGCAAGCGC
>JAFABT010000222.1 GCA_023425905.1 Actinomycetes bacterium
GATCGTGCCTGGGACGGGACGTGCCACCGCGAGGACCGCCTGGGAGTGACCCGTGCGCAGCACGACCGCGAGGGGCGCTCGCTGGGCCGCCGCGCGTGCGACGCCGTGGAGGAACTGGCTGAGGATGACCCCGGAGTTCCCGCGCGCCCCGAGCAGGGACGCCTGGGCGATGTGACGCGTGACGTCCTCGAGCGAGGAGTCGGCGGGCAGCGCGCGGACCGCGCGCTCGGCCTCCGCGATGGTGAGCAGGACGTTCGTTCCCGTGTCGGAGTCGGGGACCGGGAAGACGTTGAGCGCGTCGATCCGCGGGGCGGCGTCCTTGAGGGCTCGCGTCGCGAGGGCGACCCAGCGGCGCAGGACGTCGGCGTCGAGCCGTTCCACCGGGAGCCCTCCTCGTGTCGCTGCTGGTGCCGTCGTCCAGGACGATAGTCCGTAGCGGGTCCGGGAGCGTCGCTGACGAGGGAGCCGGTGGGCTCGCACGGTCGTCGGCTGGCTCTCGCCGGGCGTCGCGGTTTGGGCCCGCGCCGCCGATCGGCTAGACTTGCGAGGTTGCCTGGCGCCCTAGTGCGCGTTCTGACCTGAGAGCCTGAACCTCTGAGGGCCCGGACCGCCGGACGAGACGCTGCTGGCAGCACAATCCGATGACACGACTTCGCCGCTGCTTGCGGCGTGCACGACGATCAGGAGTACACCGTGGCTGCCAACTGCGACGTCTGCGGCAAGGGTCCGAGCTTCGGCCACAGCATCTCGCACTCGCACGTGCGCACGAAGCGTCGCTGGAACCCCAACATCCAGCGTGTCCGCGCTGTCGTCGCTGGCGCACCCAAGCGCCTCGACGTCTGCACCTCCTGCCTCAAGGCCGGCAAGGTTCAGCGCGCGGTCTGAGACCACCGCAGCACGAGCCCACGGGACTTGTCCCGTGGGCTCTTTGCTGTGCCCGGCCAGCACCGGCCGCCCGTCGGCGGACCGAGGATCAGCCGGCCGTCGCAGCCAAGGCGCGCAGCGACGCCCTCAGGTCCGCGAGCCGCTCGGGCCCGAGGACGTCGGCCCAGCCCTCCTCGATCGCACGCACCGACGTGGCGCCTCTCCGGCACAGGTCGACCCCGTCGGGGCTGAGCGTGACCCGCACCGCGCGGCCGTCGGCAGGGTCAGGTCCGGTGCGGAGGTAGCCGGCGTCCTCGAGCTCCCTGACGAGCGAGCTCATCGCCTGCCGCGACATGCCGGCCCGGTCGGCGAGCGTCGTCACGCGGGTGCCGTCCGCGTCGAGGTTGGACAGGACGACGCCGTGTGCGGGACGCACGTTGCGCGCCCCAGTCGCGGCGATCGCCTCGGCGACCTTCCCGTCGACCGCACGCGCGGCCCTGCGCAGCAGGTGGCCCAGGTCCTCGTCGGCCGCGGCCGCGATCGCTGCGAGAGCAGCCTCCACCGACATATGAGCAACCTCCTTGACAAAGTGCGCAGGCGCCTTGACAAAATAGGCATCCCACCTGCCCATAAGTATCAGCCCTCGGAGCGCCCGATGACCACCTCAGCACCCACCCCCGCGGCCGTCGGTGCCGCTATGCCCGATCTCACGCTCCAGCACCCCGACGGCACGGCGACCACCCTCACCGCCGAGTCAGACGGCGCTGCCACGCTCGTCTACTTCATGCGCACGAGCACCTGCCCCGTGTGCCACGCCCACCTCCGCGCACTCGAGCGACTCGTCAGGGTTGGGTCCCTCGCCGACCACCGCGTCGTCGTCGTCGTCCCCGGTGACCCTGCGGACGCCGCCCACGTCGCCCGGCGCACGGGACCCGAGCTGCGCGTCCTCGCCTCCGCCGACGCCCACGCGCAGGCCGGTCTCGGCGTGTCGATGACCCTTCAGCACAGCGGCACCTTCCTCCTCGACGACCGCGGCGTCGTCCGCTACCGCCGGACCGCGGCCGTCCCGCTCAGGAGCTTCGACGAGCGCGAGCTCGTCGCGCACGCGCAGACCCCCCGGTGACGCCACCGCCAGGAGGAGTGCGTCGCCGCGCGGCAGATGGCATGGTGGTGCCCATGGCCGAACAGCTCACGGACGTGACCATCGACCTCGCGACGGAGCACGACGCGGCTGACATCGCCCGCGTGCACGTCTCCTCCTGGCGTGAGGGCTACGCGGGCATCCTCCCCGACACCTACCTCGCGTCCCTCGACGTCGCCGAGCGCGAGCAGCGATGGCTCGAGAACCTTCGCAACGGCCAGCGCGACCAGGTGCTCACCTGGATCGCCCGCGGCGACGGGCAGGTCGTCGGCTTCTCGAGCCTCGGCCCCGCACGCGACGAGGACGCCGACCGGCGCGCACAGGAGATCTACTCGATCTACCTCGCCCCAGACGCCTGGGGCCACGGCGTCGCCCGGGACCTCATGCGGACGATGCTCGAGGAGGTCGCACCGCAGGCCCCCGTGACGCTCTGGGTGCTCTCTGACAACGAGCGGGCGCGCCATTTCTACCGCCGCCACGGCTTCAGCGCCGACGGCACCGAGCGCATGGTCGAGGTCGGCGCGCAGCCGTACCTCGAGGTGCGCTACCGCCGCGGCTGACCGCCCGACAGACCGAAGTGATCCCACCCCTCGGCGCCGCTCACGGGCGCCCCGTCGAGGAGCACCGCGCCCGGCACGTCGACCCCTGACCCGGACGCGGCCCTCGCCACCCCCAGGCCTGTGAAGCCCTCGGGCAGCTCGACTCCCGGCGGAAAGGTCGCGAGGAGCCCGTGGTCCTCTCCCCCGCCCAGCACCCACGTCCACGGATCGACGTCGAGGTGTGCGCCCAGGCCCGCGAGCGCTGCCACCGGACCCGTCAGGGCCCCTCGATCGAGGTCGATCACGAGGCCGCTCGCCCCGGCGATCCGGCCCGTGTCCCGCACGAGCCCGTCAGACACGTCGATCATCGCGGTCGCTCCGGACAGCGCGGCGGAGGCACCCAGCTCGAGCGGAGGCGTCGGCCGGCGGTGCACCGCGACCGCAGCCACCGCGTCCGGGCCGCGCTCCGAGCCGTCGCCGCCCGCCTCCAGCACGGCAAGGCCCGCAGCCGACCACCCGAGACCCCCCGCATGGGCGACGACGTCCCCCGGACGTGCCCCGGACCGTCGCACGGGAGCCACCCCGGCGAGGTCGCCCAGGACGGTCACCGCGACGACGATCTGCTCACCTCCGGACAGGTCCCCGCCCTCGACGCCCACCCCGTACGGTCCGCAGAACGCCGCGAGCCCGCGGGCGAGGTCCTCGACCCAGGCCACCTCGGTCGACCCCGGCAGGACGAGCCCGACGACGAGCGCAGTCGGCCGGGCCCCCATCGCCGCGATGTCCGCGAGGTTCTGCGCCGCCGCGCGTGCGCCGACGTCCCGGCCTGTCGACCACTCCCGGCGGAAGTGATGACCCTCGACGAGGACGTCGCACGAGACGACGACGCGCCCGTCCGGCGCACCGAGCACCGCGGCGTCGTCGCCCGGGCCGAGGAGGCGGTGCGTCGACGCGGGCAGGAGCGGGAAGACCCGGGCCAACAGGTCCGACTCGTCGAGGTCGGCGACGCGCAAGGGGTTCACGCCCGCCACCGTAGCTGCCGGCGCCGCCACGGCCACGACCGCGGTCGAGCGGCGTGCACGTCGCGGCGGGAGACTCTCGTCACACCGGCCCGCCCGTCCCCCTAGGGCCACGACACGCCCTGGGGTCAGAGGACGGAAGACCCGGCCCCCCGGGGCCCACACGTGGCAGCGTTCGTCTCATGGCGGCAGACCCTCAGCAGATGTTCCCGGGCAAGCGATTCATCAGCACCGTGCTCGACGCGCTCGACACGAAGACGGCGCTGTCCGGCGAGTTCGCCCGCCGCTACCTCCAGCGCGCCGCGATGGCAGGCATCCTCATCGGGCTGCTCTACGCGACGAACTACGCACTCGTCGCAGTGTTCGGCACGATCTCGACGGGGTCCGGGACCCTCCGCCCGCTCGGCATCGTCGTGGGCGCGGCCGCGTTCGGCTGGGCGCTCGTGTTCATCTACTACACGAAGTCCGAGCTGCTCACCTCGAACATGATGATCGTCGCGATCGGCGCCTACCACCGGCGGACCGGCTGGTGGCAGGCGCTGCGGCTGCTCGGCCTGTGCCTGGGGGGCAACGCGCTCGGCGGGCTGTTCGTCGCGGTCATGCTCCGCGGCTCCTCGATCGTCGACGGCGCCGCCTTCGACGAGATGTCCGCGTCCGCCGCCCACAAGCTCGAGTACGTGTCGCAGGGCGCCGACGGCTGGGGCGACCTGTTCGTGCGCGCGATCCTGTGCAACTTCCTCATCAACATCGCGATGCTGCTCGTCTACAACGGACTCATCAAGGACGACCTCACCAAGAGCCTCGCGATGATCATGGCGGTCTTCATCTTCGCGTTCCTCGGCCTCGAGCACTCGGTCGCCAACACCGTGCTCTTCCTCATCGTCGGGCTGCAGGAGGGCATCGACGTCGGTCTGGCGCTCGGGAACGTCGGGATCGCGTTGCTCGGCAACTTCATCGGTGGCGGCGTCCTCATCGGGCTCTACTACGCCTATGTGAACGACGACTCCCGGCCCCGGCTCCGCCCGCTGTCGTCCCGGTAGCCTCGAGCATGTGACTCCTCGACCCCCCGCCTCGCGGGCGCACGCCCATGATCGCTCGCGTGCGGGTCGTGCACGCGGCTCGACGGCCGTCCTGTTCGGCGCGCTGCTGGCGGGCTGCGCGCAGCCGGCGGTCGTCGTCCCGGTCGCCGACGACGCCGCGAACCCGCTGTGCGCACG
>JAFABT010000239.1 GCA_023425905.1 Actinomycetes bacterium
ATTCCTTTCCCGCGGCAAGAACACCCCGCTGGACGGCAAAACTTTAAGTGGCAGGGTGCTTAAGACCTTTCAGGCGGGCAAGTTGGTTTACGACCGGGCGCCGGAATAAAGGCAGTGCGTACAGAAAGGAATGGTCAACAGGATGATCAATAATGCAGCAGACCGTCTTGCGGCGGCGATCGCACGGGTAAAAAACCCGACCGCCATGGGATTGGACACGCAGGTGGGGCACCTGCCCGCCGAGTTTGCGCCCAAGGGGGATTCCAACAAAGAGATCTGCGAGGCGATCTTAAACTATAACAGGGCGTTGCTCGACGGCATGGCCGACCTCATCGGCTGTGTCAAGGTGCAGGTGGCCTACTATGAGATTTACGGCGTGGCAGGCATGCGGACCTTTGCAGAAACACTGGCCTGCGCGCGGCAGCGCGGTTATGTCACCATCGCCGACTGCAAGCGCAACGACATCGGCGCGACGGCCGGGGCCTATGCGCGCGCCTATTTAAACCCAGAGGGAAAGTTTTTCAGCGACTTCGTTACGGTGAACGCCTACCTCGGCGTAGATGGCATCCAGCCGTTCATAGACGAAGCCAAACAGCACGGCGGCGGCATCTATGTACTGGTTAAAACCTCCAACCCCTCCGGCGGGCAGCTTCAGGACATCGTGACCGCCGACGGGCGCAAGGTTTATGAACTGATGGCCGATCTGGTCGGCGGTTGGGGCGAAACACTGATGGGCGAATGCGGCTATTCCGCGGTGGGGGCGGTTGTCGGTGCAACCTGGCCCGCCGAATCGACCGCGTTGAGAAAGCGTATGCCGCACACGCCGTTTTTGGTTCCGGGCTACGGCGCGCAGGGCGCGACGGGTAAGGATTTAAGCGGCTGCTTCGACGCAGAGAAGGGTGGCGCGGTGGTCAACGCCTCGCGCTCACTATTGTGCGCGCATCAAAAGCGCCCCGGGCTGCACTGGCTTGAAGCAGTGCGTGCCGAGGCGGTGCGCATGCGCGACGACATCACCGCCGACTACAGCGAAGGGGCGTGAACATGTGAAGCCCTTTATGGCTAAAATCTTAGAAAAAGGCCCGCTGGGCCGGGACATGACCCGGTTTGTTCTGCACGCGCCGGAAGCGTTTTTGCAGCCGGTGCTGCCCGGCATGTTTGTGCACATTAAGGTGCCGGATGACGCGGCGCACATTCTGCGGCGGCCGATCAGCATTATGGATGCCGACGAGGCGGCGGGCAGCCTGACGCTGGGTATTCAGCCCAAGGGCGGCGGCACGCAGCGCATCTGCACGCTTGAAGTCGGCGATGAGATGGAAATAATCGCGCCGCTGGGCAACAGCTTTGCGTTAAACGACGCTAAAACAGTATGGGCGCTGGGCGGCGGCGTGGGCGTTGCGCCGATGCTGTTTGCCTGCCACACCTTTTCCCAAGCGGCGAAGGTAACGGCGGTGCTGGGCTTTCGCACGGCGGAACAGGTTTATGGCGAGGGCGATTTTGCGCCTTTTGCCGACCTGATGATCTGCACCGACGACGGCTACCGGGGCTTTAACGGCACGGTGGTGGACGCGGTGAAGGAAAAGCTGGCGCTGCCGGAGCTGATCATCGCCTGTGGGCCGGTGCCGATGCTAAAAGCCGTGCAGGCATTTGCACTGGAGAAGGGCATCCCCTGTCAGCTGTCGCTGGAGCAGCGCATGGGCTGCGGCTACGGCGCCTGCCTGACCTGTTCCTGCAAGGTTAAAAAGACTGACGGCAGCGAGACGTTTGCCCGTGTCTGCGCTGACGGGCCCGTATTTGATGCAAAGGCGGTGGTGCTGTGAACAACGCGGATCTGTCGGTTTCGCTCTGTGGCATAACCTTAAAAAACCCCATTATCGCGGCGTCCGGCACCTTTGGCTTCGGGCGCGACTTTACGCGCTTTTACGATATCTCCCGTCTGGGTGGCATTTCGGCCAAGGGGGTGACCCCCGCCGAGCGGGCGGGCAATCCGCCGGTGCGCATTGCAGAGACCCCCAGCGGCATACTCAATGCCGTCGGGCTGCAAAATCCCGGCATCGACGCGTTTTTAGAAACGGAGCTGCCGTGGATGCTTTCGCAGGGGGCCACGGTTATCTGCAATATCTCGGGCAATACGATTGAGGAATTTTCCCGGATGGCGCAAAAGCTGGATAACAGCGGCACGGCATTTATCGAGGTGAATGTCAGCTGCCCCAACATCCACGCGGGCGGCAAGGTGTTCGGCAGCGATCCTGAAAGCATCCTCACCGTCACACAGGCGGTGCGCCGCGTTACGGGTAAGCCCATTATGATTAAGCTTTCGCCCAATGTGTCGGACATCGCCGAGATGGCGGCTGCGGCACAGGCGGGCGGGGCGGACGCTGTCTCGCTCATCAACACCATTGCCGGCATGGCGATCGACATCAACACCCGCAGACCGGTGCTCGGCAATATTACCGGGGGAATGTCCGGCCCTGCGGTGCGCCCGGTGGCGCTGCGCATGTGCTATCAGGCGGCGCAGGCCGTTTCTATTCCCGTTGTGGGCATGGGCGGCATCATGACCGGCGAGGATGCCGTGATGTTTTTGCTCGCAGGCTGCACGGCGGTGCAGGTGGGCACGGCGAATTTAGCCGACCCCATGGCCTGCGTGCGCATCCTTGACGAGCTGGAAGATTATATGAACCGCAAAGGCATCAAGCGGGTGG
>JAFABT010000244.1 GCA_023425905.1 Actinomycetes bacterium
TGGCGTTGCTGGCCATGGGCGGCCTCTACGCCGTCCTCGCCCCGACGGCCGCCGACGCCACGACCGCCGCGACGAATGTCCAGGACGTCGACGCCGGCTCAGCCCTGTTCAAGGCCAACTGCGCCACGTGCCACGGCCTCGACGCCGAGGGCGGTGACGGCACCCCGTCCCTCGTCGGCGTGGGTGCAGCCTCGGTCCACTTCCAGGTGAGCACCGGACGCATGCCCATGCAGATGGACGGCCCGCAGGCGCAGGTCAAGCCGGCGCAGTTCGACGCGGAGCAGACCAAGCAGCTCGCCGCCTACGTCGCGTCGCTGGGCGCTGGCCCGGCGATCCCGACCGCGGAGCAGGTCGACCCCGCGACCGGCGACGAGGCGAACGGCATGGCCCTCTTCCGGACCAACTGCGCGATGTGCCACAACGCCATCGGTGCGGGTGGTGCGCTCTCCGGCGGCAAGTACGCCCCGAGCCTCTTCGAGACGACGCCCACCCAGATCTACGAGGCGATGCTCACCGGCCCGCAGTCGATGCCGGTGTTCAACGAGATGATCCTCACGCCGGACGAGAAGCGCGACATCATCGCGTACCTCGACTTCCAGCGGCAGGGCTCCCCCGGCGGCATCACCCTCGGCTCGATCGGCCCCGTCGGCGAGGGCCTGTGGGCCTGGGTGCTCGGCATCGGCCTTCTCATCGGTTGCGCGGTCTGGATCGGAGCAAAGTCCTCGTGAGCACCCACGACACCCCCGCGGCAGGCCTTGCCGTGACGACGGACGTCGAGGCGACGCCCGCGACCTTCACGGACCCGGGTCTCCCCCCGCACCAGCCGCGGCTCGGCGACTCCGACCCGGCGGCCGCGAAGGTCTCCGAGCGCATCGTCGTCGGCCTCCTCACCCTCTCGATCCTCGGGACCGTCGGCTTCGTCATCGCCTACTTCGCGTTCCCTCCGGGCGAGACCGTGAGCTCGATGCGCCTGTCGAACTTCCTCCTCGGCATGGGGCTCTTCCTCGCGATGGCCTCGATCGGCTTCGCGGCCGTGCACTGGGCGAAGTCGATCATGTCCGACCACGAGCACGTCGACGAGCGCCACGAGCAGCGGTCCTCCGACGAGGACCGCGCCGCCGCGGTCGCCGCGCTCAAGGACGGCGCGGACGACTCCGGGATCGGCCGACGGGGGGCCCTCAAGGGTGCGCTCGTCACCGCCCTCGCGCTCGCACCACTGCCGATCGCCCTGCCGCTCCTCGGCAACGTCGGCGGCGACTGGAACGTCAGCCGCTTCCGTCACTCGCTGTGGGACAAGGGCGTCAAGCTGACGATCGACCCGTCAGGGCGTCCGCTGCGCGCAGCAGACCTCACGATCGGTCAGGCCGTCCACGTCATCCCGGAGAACCTCACGCACGACGCCGTCGAGGACGCCGGGCAGACGTACTACAACGAGAAGGCCAAGGCCGTCGTCCTCCTCATCCGGATGGACCCGCGGGACCTCAAGGACCACACGGACACCTACGAGGGCATCGTCGCCTACTCGAAGATCTGCACCCACGTCGGGTGCCCGGTCTCCCTGTACGAGCAGCAGACGCACCACATCCTGTGCCCGTGCCACCAGTCGACCTTCGACGCGGCCGACAACGCCAAGGTCGTCTTCGGCCCCGCCAAGCGTGCGCTGCCCAAGCTGCCCATCACCGTCGACGACGAGGGCTACCTCGTTGCGAAGTCCGACTTCTCCGAGCCCATCGGACCGAGCTTCTGGGAGCGCCTGAAGTGAGCACGACACCCCAGCAGCGGGCCGCAGCAGGCACCGCCGACTACCTCGACCAGCGCACCGGCATCGGCGTCGCGGTCAAGGGTTTCGCGCGCAAGGTCTTCCCCGACCACTGGTCGTTCCTGCTCGGCGAGATCGCCCTGTTCTCCTTCGTCGTCCTGCTCATCTCGGGCGTCTTCCTCACGATGTTCTTCGTGCCCAGCATGGCCGAGACGCACTACGAGGGCCCGTGGGCCCCGATGCACGGCGTCGAGATGAGCGAGGCCTACGCCTCGACCCTCAAGCTCTCGTTCGAGGTCCGTGGCGGCCTGCTCATGCGGCAGATCCATCACTGGGCCGCGCTCATCTTCATGGCCGCGATCGTCACCCACATGATGCGCGTGTTCTTCACCGGGGCGTTCCGCAAGCCGCGCGAGATCAACTGGGTCATCGGCTTCGTCCTGCTCATCCTCGGCCTCGCCGCGGGCTTCTCCGGCTACTCTCTGCCGGACGACGTGCTGTCCGGCAACGGCCTGCGCATCACCGACGGCGTCGTCAAGGCCATCCCGATCATCGGGTCGTACCTGTCGTACTTCGTCTTCGGCGGCGAGTTCCCCGGCACCGACATCATCCCGCGCCTGTTCACCGTGCACATCCTCCTCGTGCCGGGCATCATCCTCGCGCTCATCGGTCTGCACCTGTTCTTCGTCGTGCTCCACAAGCACACGCAGTACCCGGGTTCCGGCCGCACCGAGCGGAACGTTGTGGGCTTCCCGCTCTTCCCCGTCTACACCGCGAAGGCGGGCGGTTTCTTCTTCATCGTCTTCGGGGTGATCGCGCTGCTCGCGGCGACGATCACGATCAACCCGGTGTGGAACTACGGGCCCTACGACCCCTCACCGGTGTCCGCAGGAGCTCAACCGGACTGGTACATGCTCTTCCTCGAGGGGTCGCTCCGGCTCATGCCGGGCCAGACGGAGTACGTCATCGGCGGCTACACGTTGTCGCTCAACGTGATCATCCCCGCGATGATCATCCCGGGGCTCCTCTTCACGGTCCTCGCGCTGTTCCCCTTCATCGAGGCCTTCGCGACGGGCGACCGGGGCGAGCACCACCTGCTCGACCGGCCGCGCAACGCCCCGGTGCGGACGGCGTCCGGCGTCGCGATCCTCGTGGCGTTCTTCATCCTCATCCTCGCCGGCTCGAACGACCTGCTCGCGACGCACTTCGCGCTGTCGATCAACGACATCACGTGGCTGTTCAGGATCCTCGTCTTCGTCGCTCCGTGGCTCGCGTTCGTCATCACGAAGCGGCTGTGCCTCAGCCTGCAGCGCAAGGACCGCGAGCTCGTGCTCCACGGGCACGAGACGGGCCGCATCGTGCGGTACTCGCACGGCGAGTACGTCGAGGTCCACAAGCCGCTCGACGAGCACGAGCGCTGGCTGCGTGTCCAGCACGCGCCGCTTCGCCCGCTCGAGATCGAGCCCGCAGAGGACGCCCGCGGCGTGCGTCGCAAGGGTGTCGCCAAGGACCGGGTGCGGCAGCGCATCTCCCGGTTCTTCTACGAGGACCGGGTCGAGCCGGTCACCCCGGCCGAGCTCGCCGAGGCGCACGCGCACGGGCACCACGACGCCCTGCCGGCGTCCGAGCAGGTCCCAGCCCTCGAGACGACGCCCTCCGAGCGGAATGTCTGACCGCACGGCACAGTAGGTACTACTGAACGAACCATCGTCGCGGCCCTGACG
>JAFABT010000303.1 GCA_023425905.1 Actinomycetes bacterium
GACCTGTCCTCCGCAGCGCGTCGCACCCACGGTGCGACGCGCCCGTCTCGAGCGCGCCGGCAGGTCGCGACGCTCTCGACGCTCGCGCTCGCCGCTGCGGGCCTCGTCGCCGCGACGACGCCCGCAGCCGCAGCGCCCGACTTCAACTACGCCGAGGCGCTCCAGAAGTCGCTGTTCTTCTACGAGGCCCAGCGCTCGGGCGAGCTGCCCGACAACAACCGGGTCTCGTGGCGAGGCGACTCCGCGCTCGATGACGGCGCCGACGTCGGCAAGGACCTCACGGGCGGGTGGTACGACGCCGGCGACCACGTGAAGTTCGGCCTCCCCATGGCGTTCACCTCGACGATGCTCGCCTGGGGTGCGATCGAGAGCCCCGAGGGCTACGAGCGCGCGGGCCAGACGGAGTACATCGAGGACAACCTCCGCTGGGTCAACGACTACTTCCTCAAGGCGCACACCGCGCCGAACGAGCTCTACGTCCAGGTCGGAAAGGGCGACGACGACCACAAGTGGTGGGGCCCGGCCGAGGTCATGACCATGGACCGCCCCGCCTACAAGATCACCGCCTCGTGCCCGGGCAGCGACGTCGCTGCGGAGACCGCGGCCTCGATGGCGTCCGCGAGCATCGTCTTCGCCGACTCCGACCCGACCTACGCGGCCACGCTCATCTCGCACGCCAAGCAGCTCTACTCCTTCGCGGATACCTACCGCGGCAAGTACTCCGACTGCGTGACCGACGCCCAGAGCTTCTACAAGTCGTGGTCCGGCTACCAGGACGAGCTCGTCTGGGGCGCCTATTGGCTGTACAAGGCCACGGGCGACAGCGCCTATCTCGCGAAGGCGGAGAAGGAGTACAGCGGGCTCTCCAACGAGAACCAGACGTCGACCCGAAGCTACCGGTGGACCGTTGCGTGGGACGACAAGTCCTACGCGACGTACGCCCTGCTCGCGATGGAGACGGGCAAGCAGCAGTACGTCGACGACGCGAACCGTTGGCTCGACTACTGGACCGTCGGTGTCAACGGCCAGAAGGTGCCCACGTCACCCGGCGGCCTGGCCGTCCTCGACACCTGGGGCGCGCTGCGATACGCGGCGAACACGTCCTTCGTCGCACTCATCTACTCCGACTGGATCACCGACTCGACCCGCAAGGCGCGCTACCACGACTTCGGCGTCCGGCAGATCAACTACGCGCTCGGCGACAACCCGCGCAAGAGCAGCTATGTCGTGGGCTTCGGGGCGAACGCGCCGAAGAACCCGCACCACCGCACCGCGCACGGCTCGTGGCTCGACTCGCTCAAGGACCCGGTCGAGACGCGGCACGTCCTCTACGGCGCCCTCGTCGGCGGGCCCGGTTCGACCAACGACGCCTACACCGACGACCGCGGTGACTACGTCGCCAACGAGGTCGCGACGGACTACAACGCGGGCTTCACGAGCGCCCTGGCACGCCTCGTCGAGGAGTACGGCGGCACGCCGCTCGCCGGCTTCCCGGTCGCCGAGACCCCGGACCGCGACGAGGTCGTCGTCGAGGCGGGCCTCAACCAGCCGCAGACGTCGAACTTCACGGCGATCAAGGCGACGATCCGCAACCGCTCAGCGTTCCCGGCACGCACGCTCTCGGACGTCTCGCTGCGCTACTGGTTCAGGCTCGACGCGGGCGAGTCCGCCTCGTCGGTGACCGCGTCGTCGAACTACGGCGAGTGCGGTTCGGTGCCGACGAAGATCGTCCATGCTGGAGACGACCTCTACTACGCCGAGATCGGCTGCGCGGACCGGAAGATCTACCCCGGTGGGCAGTCGCAGCACCGTGCGGAGATCCAGTTCCGGATCACGGGCGGCTCCGGCTGGGACGCGACGAACGACCCGTCCTTCCAGGGCCTGACGAGCACGGTTGCGCAGACCGACACGATCAGCGTCTACGAGGGCACCGAGCTGCTGTGGGGCCCCGACGGCGAGGGTGAGGAGCCCGAGGAGGACACGACGGCTCCTACCGCGCCCGGGACGCCGGTCGCGAGCGCGATCACGCAGGACGCGGTCACCCTCACCTGGCCGGCCTCGACCGACGCGGGGTCGGGCGTCGCCACCTACCAGGTGGAGCGGGCCGGCAGCACGGGCCTCGTCCTCGTCACGGCCCCGGCCACGACGACGCGCATCACGGGGCTCGCCCCGGACACGGCGTACTCGTTCAAGGTGACCGCGGTCGACCGTGCGGGCAACCGCTCGGCCGCCTCGACGGCGGTGTCTGTCAGGACGCTTCCCGAGGTCATCGAGGGCGACACGACCGCGCCCACGACGCCCGGCGTCCCGACGGCGTCGAACGTCGAGACGACGTCGGCGACGCTCACCTGGGCGGCCTCGACCGACAACAAGGCGGTCACCGGCTACGAGGTCCGCCGCACGCAGGGCACGACGTCGACACTGCTCGGGACGTCGACGACGCCGAGCCTCGCGCTCACGGGCCTCACCCCCGGCACGACGTACGACGTCGTCGTCGTCGCGTACGACGCCGCGGGCAACCGGTCCCAGCCCGCGTCGGGCTCCTTCGCGACGAAGGAGGTCCCGAGCACGGGCGGCGCGTGCGCCGTCACCTACTCCGCGAACAGCTGGGACTCCGGCTTCACGGCGAACGTGACGGTCAAGAACACGTCCTCGACGGCGCTGTCGGGCTGGACGCTCGCGATGACGATGCCCTCCGGGCAGACGCTCCAGCAGGGCTGGTCGGCGACCTGGAAGCAGACCGGGTCGGTCATCACGGCGACGAACGCGGCGTGGAACGGCAACCTCGCTCCGGGGGCGAGCATCTCGATCGGCTTCAACGGTGCCCACGCGGGGACGAACACCGCCCCGACGGCGTTCACCGTCAACGGGGTGGCCTGCGACTGACCCCTGGCGCCACCGCTGACCCGTGAGCCCGCGGGTCCGTGCACAGGCTGCGAGTCTCGATCCGCAGCGTCAGCACGGACCCGCGGGTTCGCGCGTGCGTGGGGTGCGCAGGGCCGCTCGAACCGTTTCACCCAGGCGCGAACCTCTTCGATCGGGCATCTTGGGCGTGGGAATGTGAAGGTTAACATTCGCCGCAGCACAGGGATTCGCCTCCCGGCGAGCACCTCGGAGACTCAAAGGAGAGCACCATGAGACCAGCACCTGCGCCCGGGCTAGGACGCCCGGCGCGAGGCCGCCGCAGCCGCCTCGCGACCGCGCTCGTCGCCGCCGCCACAG
>JAFABT010000310.1 GCA_023425905.1 Actinomycetes bacterium
GGGGCGACTCCTTCGAGGGTGAGCCGCCTCATGGCGAGCAGCCTGTCGACGTCGTCCGGGACGTAGCGCCGATGGGCGCCGGCCGAGTGGGAGGACGGACCGAGGCCGTAGCGCCGGTCCCAGGTCCGCAGGGTCGCAGGGGCGACTCCGAGGAGACGCGCGACCGCGGCGACGGTGAGCGCGGGCCCGTGCTCCCGCTCGTCGCCGGGGGCGGGAGCGCCGGGCCGCTCGTTCTCGGGGGGGACGACCGACATGACTCGATTGTGCCAGGGGCCTCCGAGCGCGCCAGCAGGACGCGTCAAGGTTCACCCAGCGCCCACGTCGTTGACACGGTTCACCACTGGTCGTGCCTGGTTTGTCCGTATTTGGGATTATCCAGGCGCAGGCCTGCTGTCAGCACCCCTCCGCCGAGGGCATCACGAACGTGTCACAAAGAGGGGCTTGAACAACTTCTGGCGCGGTTGTACTGTTGGGCACGGCCGGTCACGAAACCGCCCATACCCGTACCGATGAGGACGACCACTCCTCTTCAGGGACGAGAGGGCGCAGACGGAACCGGAACGGACAACGGAACACCACGACTGCCCAGCACGTTGGCACACGACGCGACGGAGGACATCATGGCGGAGATCTCACGGCTTCCCGGCCCGGTGATGGATCTGTGGGAGTGGCAGTTCGAGGGAGCGTGCCGGGAGGCCGACCCCACGCTGTTCTTCCACCCCGAGGGTGAGCGCGGCTCCGCTCGTCGCCGTCGGGCCGAGGCGGCCAAGGCGATCTGCGCCACGTGCCCCGTCCTCGTTCAGTGCCGTGAGCAGTCGCTCTCGGTCCGCGAACCTTACGGCGTGTGGGGCGGACTCTCCGAGGACGAGCGCTCCGCGATCCTCACGAACCCGATGCGCCGCGCCGGCTGACCGGCTCGCGTCAGCACCGGCGTGCATCGCCACGGTGCCAGGTACGACGAAAGGGCCCGACCGGGAGGTCGGGCCCTTTCGCGTGTCCCGCGTCGCGGGACGATGACGCAGTCGTTCAGCTGACGACGATCGCGAGGATGTCGCGCGCGGAGAGGATGAGGTACTCCTCGCCCGCGTACTTGACCTCGGTGCCGCCGTACTTCGAGTAGATGACCTTGTCGCCCACGGCGACGTCCAGCGGGACGCGGTTGCCGTTGTCGTCGACACGGCCCGGGCCCACGGCCAGGACTTCGCCCTCCTGCGGCTTCTCCTTGGCGGAGTCCGGGATGACGAGACCGGAGGCGGTGGTCTGCTCCGCCTCGAGCGCCTTGACGACGATGCGGTCCTCGAGCGGCTTGATGGAGACCGACACTGCGGACCTCCCCTTCGCGTGTGTGAGTGGTGAGATGTTCTGAGGAGCGTCACGAGATCCGGGCGTCGTCGCGGTGCCGACCGGACCCTGCAACGCAGGCGGTGCGCGATGAAGGGGTCCCTCACCGAGCGCCGCCTCCGATTCTAGGCACGTGTTAGCACTCGATCAAGGCGAGTGCCAGCCTCGTGCCGGGGCGCCGCCCGTGAGCCGGCCGTGGGAGGATCGCCGCCATGGACCCCGAGGCGCTCACGCACCTGCTCAGCCCGACGGGGTGGACGCTCCTGGGCTCGCTCCCCCCGTACGACCCAGCGGTCGCCGACCGGATCTCCGACCGTCTGCGCAAAGAGGGCTTCGAGCCGGCACTCGTCGCGGCAGTCCTCACCCAGTCTCGGCTGCGCACCAAGGCGCGCGCCAAGCTCGCGGACTTCGCCGACGGGATGCTCTTCACGCCAGAAGGGCTCGAGCAGGCGACCCGGCTCGTCGTCGCCGCCCGGCACGCGCAGCGCTACCGCGACGCGGGCGCGACCAAGGTCGCCGACCTCACGTGCGGCCTCGGCGTCGACTCGCTCGCGTTCGCGGGCGTCGGCCTCAGCGTCCTCGCGGTCGAGATCGACGAGCTCACGGCGGCGCTCGCCACGGTCAACCTGCGCCACTTCCCCGACGCCGAGGTGCAGCACGCCGACTCCCTCGCCGTCGACCTCGAGCACCAGGGCGTCGACGCCCTGTTCGCCGACCCGGCGCGCCGCACCCGCTCGGGCGCCCGCCGCCACGACCCCAGCGCCTACTCGCCCTCGCTCGACGCCGTCCTCGCCCTCCGCGAGCGCATCCCCGCCCTCGGCGTCAAGGTCGGGCCTGGGATCCCGCACCGCGACCTGCCCGCCGACGCCGAGGCCCAGTGGGTCTCCGTCGACGGGGACGTCGTCGAGGCGGGCCTCTGGTTCGGGCCGCTCGCCCCCGAGGGCCCCGGCCGGAGCGCCCTCGTCCTGGCCACCCGCACCACCGACGGGGCCGACGTCACCGCCCATGAGATCCGCGGCACCGGGACGACGCCGCGCCTGGCGCCGTCCGGACCGCTCGGCGGCTACCTCTCCGAGCCGGACGGTGCGGTCATCCGCTCCGGGCTCGTCGCGGAGGTCGCCGATCGCGTCGGCGGGCGGCTCGTCGACCCGTCGATCGCCTATGTGACGACCGACGAACGTCCGAGCGACCCGCTCCTCACGACCTACCGCGTCCTCGACGACCTCCCCTTCGGCGTGAAGCGGCTCCGCGCCTACCTGCGCGACCACGACGTGGGCCGGGTGACCATCAAGAAGCGCGGCACGGCCGTCGTCCCCGAAGAGCTCCGGGGCCGGCTCGCGCTCAAGGGTGCCGCGGAGGCCACCGTCGTGTTGACTCGTGTCGCGGGGGCGCAGCGCGCCCTCGTCGTCGAGCCGGTCTCCCCATGACGGAACGACACCCCGCGACCCGCACCGGCGCACCCGTGGCGGCCGCCCGGACGAGAAGGAGCAGCTGACGTGCAGATCCCCTTCGCACACTCGGCACGGTCAAGCCTCGGGATCGAGTGGGAACTCGCCCTCGTCGACAAGGACTCCGGCGACCTTCGCCAGGTCGCGCAGACGATCCTCGACGCCGTGCAGCCCGTCCACGGCGGGGAGCACCCCTCGATCCGGCAGGAGCTCCTCCTCAACACGATCGAGATCGTCTCGGGCGTGTGCTCGACGGTCGCAGAGGCCACCGCCGACCTCGAACGGGCGATCGAGGAGGTGCGCGCCGTCACCGACCCGCTGCGCGTCGAGCTCATGTGCGCGGGCACCCACCCGTTCGCCCGGTGGACCCAGCAGAAGGTCACCGACAAGGAGCGGTACGCGACCCTCATCGACCGCACGCAGTGGTGGGGGCGGCAGATGCTCATCTACGGGGTCCACGTCCACGTCGGGATCGAGGACCGCGCGAAGGTGCTGCCGATCCTGCGGGCGATGCACACGTGCTTCGCGCACCTGCAGTCGATGTCCGCGTCGAGCCCGTTCTGGGGCGGCAAGGACACCGGCTACGCGTCGAACCGGGCGCTCATGTTCCAGCAGCTGCCCACCGCAGGACTGGGTTTCCAGTTCGAGGAGTGGAGCCAGCTCGAGGGCTACGTCGCGGACATGATCCACACCGGCGTCATCGACCAGTTCGACGAGGTGCGCTGGGACATCCGCCCCTCACCGCGCTTCGGCACCCTCGAGATGCGCATCTGCGACGGCGCGAGCAACATCACCGAGGTCGCGGCCTTCGCCGCCCTCACCCACTGCCTCGTCGAGCACTTCTCCACGATGCTCGACGAGGGCAAGACGCTCCCCACGCTCCCGCCGTGGTTCCTTCAGGAGAACAAGTGGCGCTCGGCCCGTTACGGGCTCGACGCGATCATCATCACGAACAGCGCCGGCGACGAGCAGCTCGTCACCGACTCGCTGCTCGCGCTGCTCGAGACCCTCGCGCCGGTCGCCGCGCGCCTCGGCTGCGAGGCCGAGCTCGACGGCGTCCGGACGATCCTGCGGCGTGGCGCCGGCTACCAGCGGCAGCGTGCGGTGGCCCGCCGCAGCGGCGGGGAGCTCGACGCCGTCGTCGCTTCGCTCGTCAACGAGATGCGGGCGGGGCGTCCGCTCTAGCGTCCGGCGGGCGACACGACGTGGACAGGACTTCCCCCGCAGGGCTCCGACCTGCCACGCTGTGCCCATGACCGACGCTACCACGCCCGATGCAGCGCGCCCTGCGCACGGCTCGCGCGTCCGCGGCGGGGCGCTCGTCGTCGGGTCGGTGGCCCTGGGCATCGGCGTCGCGCTCGCCCTAGGACCCGCGCGGGGCGTCGACGTGGCCGCGCTCTTCGAAGGGCTCGACGCCTCCGCGACCGGCCGCCTCGTGCGCGGCGCCCTCGCGATCGTCGACCAGCTCGTCATCCGGTTCTGACCCGGCAGGGGCCGGTCACGCCCAGCGCGGGCGGGCGGGGCGACCAGAGCAGCTAGAGCAGGACCGTCTCGAGCGGCATCGAGGAGTCGACCGGGAGGTCGAGCGGGGAGTCACCCAGCCCGCGCCGCACGACCGCCGCCCCGAGGGCAGCGATCATCGCCCCGTTGTCCGTGCAGTACCGGATCGGGGGAATGCGGAGCTCGATGCCGGCCTCGGCGCAGCGCACCGCGGCGAGGTCCCGGAGCTGGGAGTTCGCCGAGAAACCCCCGCCGACGACGAGCGTCCGCACGCCGTGCCGCTCGCAGGCCGCGATCGTCTTGGCGGTGAGGACGTCGGCGACGGCGTCGGCGAACGACGCCGCGACGTCGGTGAGCGGGATCTCCTCGCCCGCGTCCTCCCTCGTCTCGACCCACCGGGCGACGGCGGTCTTGAGACCGGAGAAGGAGAAGTCGTACGCGTGGTCCTTCTGGTCCTTCGCGGCCGTGAGGCCACGCGGGAAGCGGATCGCGGTCCGGTCCCCCTCGCGGGCGAGGCGGTCGATGTGTGGCCCTCCCGGGTAGGGCAGGCCGAGCAGGCGCCCGACCTTGTCGAAGGCCTCGCCGGCGGCGTCGTCAAGCGTCGACCCGAGCTCGTGGACCCCCGTGACGATGTCATCGACGAGGAGGAGCGACGAGTGACCGCCCGAGACGACGAGCGCGACGAACCGCTCCGGGAACAGTCCGTGGACGAGCTCGTCGACCGCGGCGTGGCCGATGACGTGGTTGACGCCGAGGAGTGGCTTGCCGAGCGCGAGGGACAGCGCCTTGGCAGCGCTCGCCCCGACGGTGAGCGGCCCGACGAGGCCGGGCCCGGCCGTGACGGCGATCGCGTCGACGTCGCCCAGGCCGACGCCCGCCTGCTCGAGCGCGCGGTCGAGGGTCGGGATCATCTGCTCGAGGTGGGCGCGCGAGGCGACCTCCGGGATGATGCCGCCGAACCGGGCGTGCTCGTCCATCGAGCTCGCGACGGCGTCGGCGAGCAGCTCAGACCGGTCGGGATGCGCCCGCACGAGGGCGACGCCGGTCTCGTCGCACGAGGTCTCGATGCCGAGGACGAGGGGGGCGGCGGACGTGTCGGGCATGGTCCCAGGGTAGTGGCGGCCGAGGGCGCCGGTGTCAGTCGACCTCGGGGACGAGCGCGAGCCGCATCGTCCATGCGTCGACGTCCTCGGGCTGGTAGTACCGCTTGCGCAGCCCCAGTCGGACGAACCCTGCGGCCTCGTAGAGCCGAAGCGCGGCGTCGTTGTCGACGCGCACCTCGAGGAGCACGCTGCGGGCGCCGAGCATCCGCGCCTCCGCGACGAGCGCGTCGAGGAGCAGCCTGCCCGTGCCGCGTCCCTGCCGGTCGGGCGCGACGGCGATCGTCATGACCTGGGCGTCGTCGCCGTCGAACCACAGGCCCGCGTAGCCGATGAGCGTGCCGCGCGCGTCGCGCTCGTCGCGAAGGTCGACGGCCGCGACGTAGAACCGGCCAGGGGCCTGGAGCTCCGCGGCGAGCAGGCTCCGCGACCAAGCGCTCGCGCCGAAGAGCTCGTCCTCGAGCTCGTGCACCACACCGAGGTCGTCCGGGCCGAGCGGACGCACGGCGACGGCGGGCGGCCGGGCCGGCTCGGGTCGCGAGCAGCCCACGCTCACCCGAGGACGCGCTTGCGTCCGGCGGCCGCCTGGACGTCAGGGCGCCGGAGGTAGAGCGGCTCGGTCGGGAGGTCCTCGCCGAGGGCCTGCCTCGCGATCCCGAGCCGGGCGAGCACCGCCGGGTCGGGGAGGTCGACCCCGGCGCGCCTCGTGACCGCGACACCGGCGTCCGCGTCGGCTCCCGCTGCCCCGAGCGCCGCCTGCCCGGCGGTCGCGAGGACCGGGTAGAGGTGGACGCCGCGACCCGTGACGACGGCGCCGTCGAGCGCACCGGAGGCGACGAGCGCGTCCGCTGCTCCGACGTCGGGGCCCGCGACGAGGTCGACCCGCGCGACGGCGCCGTCCTCGGACTCGGCCCCGCGCGACACGACCGTGTAGCGCGCCCAGTACACCTCGCGGCGGCGCGCGTCGGTCGCGACGACGACGTCCGACCCGGGCTGCAGCGCGAGCGCGTCGACGCCCTGCGCCGCGAGCGCGTCGAGGCTCGAGACGCCCAGGAGCGTCGCGCCCGTCGCGTGCGCGAAGGAACGCGCCGTGACGAGGCCCGCGCGCAGTCCGGTGAACGGTCCCGGGCCTGTCCCGACGACGACGCGTCGCACGTCGCCCGCGTCGAGTCCGGCGGCGGAGAGGGCGTCGGCGATCGTCGGGGCCAGCAGCTCGGCGTGGTGACGGGCGGTGTCGTGACCGCGCGCGGCGAGCGTGCGCCCGGCGTCGTCGAGGACGGCGACGGCGATCGCGGCGGAGGTGTCGAGGGCGAGGATGGCCACGGCTCTAGCCTGCCATCTGCGCCGGTTCGCGACCGACCCAGCCGGCGCCGACGGCGCGGACGGTCACCGTGCGCGGCTCGTCGCCGCCTGCCGCGTCGTCGCTCGCCGTGGTGTCCGGGTCGGTTCCGGACGGTCGTGCGCCGCGCGGTCGCTCGAGCACGACCTCGAGACGGTCCTGCGCGAGCACCTCGACCAGCCCCTCGCCCCACTCGACGACGGTGACGGAGTCCTCGAGGCTCGCGTCGAGGTCGAGCGCGTCGAGCTCGTCGATCGACCCGAGCCGGTAGGCGTCGACGTGGACGAGCGCCGGGCCGGAGACGGTCGACGGGTGGACGCGGGCGATGATGAACGTCGGCGACGCGACCGGGCCACGCACGCCGAGCCCCTCGCCGAGCCCCTGCGTGAGCGTCGTCTTGCCCGCCCCGAGCGGTCCGGTGAGCACGACGAGGTCCCCGGCCCCGAGGACGCTCGCGAGCGCGTGGCCCACGGCGCGGGTTGCGGCGGCGTCGGGAGCCTCGACCTGCCACGTCCAGGCGTGTGTCGTCATCGTCATCCCTCCGTGGCCGTGCCGTGCGTCGTGAGCTCGCTGCGATCCGTCGTGCGCGGGGCGTCAGTGTCCGGATCGCCGCCGACGTACGTGCGCGGTATCCGGCTCCCCACGCGGGTGACGATCTCGTAGGAGATGGTCTCGGCAGCCTCGGCCCAGTCCTGGGCCGTCGGTCCGCCGTCGCGTCCGGCGCCGAACAGGGTGACGACGTCACCCTCCTGCTCCGTCGCGTCCGGCCCGAGGTCCACCATGAACTGGTCCATGCACACGCGTCCTGCGACGCCTAGACGCCGCCCCCCGACGAGCACCGGCCCTCCCCACGCGTCGGGGCCGCCGGAGGCGTGGCGCGGGATGCCGTCGCCGTAGCCGAGCGGCACGTCGCCCAGCACGGTCGCGCGCGGGGTGCGGTACACGTGCCCGTACGACACGCCGTGGCCTGCCGGCACGGCCTTGACCGTCGCGAGCCGCGCCTCGAGGGTCATCGCGGGCACGAGCCCGAGATCCGCGGCGGAGGCCACGTCAGGGACGGGGGACAGCCCGTAGACCGCGATCCCGGGACGGACGAGGTCGTAGTGCGCCTCGGGAGCGAGCAGCGTCGCGGCCGAGTTCGCCAGGTGCCGCACCTCGAGCCGCACGCCGGCCCGCTCGACCTGCGCGATCGCAGCGTCGAGGACCGCGACCTGCGCCGCGGTGCCGGGGTGGGCGGGCTCGTCCGCGCGAGCGAGGTGGGACCACACGCCGACGACGCGCAGCGCACCCTCCGCGTCGAGCGCGAGGGCGTCGGCGAGCACGTCCGCGAGCGCGTCGGGCATGACGCCGTTGCGCCCGAGCCCGGTGTCGATCTTGAGGTGGACCCGGGCGGGTCGCCCCGCGAGCAGCGCCGCCGCCGCGACCGCGGCGAGCGATCCTGGTGAGGACACGGACAGGTCGACGTCGGCCTCGACCGCGGCCTGCAGCGGCGCCCCGGGCGCGTAGAGCCAGCTGAGGATGCGCGGCTCGGTGATCCCCGCCGCGCGCAGCGCGAGCGCCTCGGAGACCTGCGCGGTGCCGAGCCACGTGGCACCGCCCGCGAGCGCCGCACGGGACGCCGGCACGAGCCCGTGCCCGTACGCGTCAGCCTTGACGACCGCCATGACCTCGGCGCGCCCTGCCGCCCGCCGCAGGGTGGCGACGTTGGCGCGGATGGCCGCGAGGTCGACGAGGACGCGGGCCGGGAAGTCGCTCACCCCGTCATCATCCCACCGCGAGGCAGACGCACCCGACACCGCAGCCCGTCAGGACGGTGCACTCGTCGACGCCGCGAGGAGTCGTGCGACGGTCCTGGGGAGGGCGTCGGCGAGCGCGAGCGCCGCGACGGGGCCGCCGGGTGAGGTCTCGTCGGCGGCCCGGGCGTGGACGAGGGC
>JAFABT010000319.1 GCA_023425905.1 Actinomycetes bacterium
GAAACGCCCGGTCCCATTCCGAACCCGGAAGCTAAGCCCTACAGCGCCGATGGTACTGCACTGGAGACGGTGTGGGAGAGTAGGACGCCGCCGGACAATCATTCACGAAAGGCCCACCCAGGAACACGCGCTGTTCCCGGGTGGGCCTTTCGTCATTTGTGTTTCATCAGGCTACAGGCAGGACGTGCTTGCGATCCGTGTGCCCGCAGCAGGCGCCCACAGCGGTGCCCGTGGGACCATGGCGTCCAGCACCATCGACAGGAGATCCCGCGTGACCGAGGACAAGTCAGAGCGCCCCGACCGAGGCCCCTCTCGGGGCAGTGGCGACGCCCGCAGAGGGGATCGTGGCGGACGGCAAGGCGGGGGAGGCTTCCGGCAGGGGCCCGGCAGCGGTCAGTCGGCCCGCCGGGAAGGACAGCCGTACCGCTCAGGCGGGCCAAGCGGTTCGACAGCTCCCCGTAGGTCCGACGAGCGTTCTAGCGACGAGCGTTCTAGCGGCGGCGGGTATCAGAGCGGGCGTTCAGCGGGGCCCGCACGAGCGAACGGCGAGGGTCGCGCACCGGGTGCGCTCGGCGGTGCGCCGCGCGGTGAGGACGGCGGCAGGCCGCGCTCCGGGAGTGAACGCCCGTTCCGCGGCGGTCCTCCGCGCAACTCCTCGGGGACCTCCGGCTCCCCAAGCTACTCAGGGGGAGCGGGACGTCGCAGTGCGAGCCCGGAGGACCGTCGCTCGGGTCGTCCGCCAGCATCGCGCGACCAAAGGGCGGGAGACGGGCGGGACTCTCGTGACCAAGGCGCGCGTGACGGCCGCTCGTCACGTCCCGGTGGCGCGGGTGAGCGCCGTCCTCCATGGTCTGGCAGTCGGGATGGCTCCCGCTCCGCAGCTCAGGGAGACCGGTCCGCGCCTCGCGGTGCAGGCACGAGCCGTGGCGGCGAGCAGAGGGCGTCGCGTCCCTATGAGGGCTACTCCCGACCGCGCCGTGACGACGGCCCGTCGCGCTACTCGTCGTCTGGCGGTGGGCGTCCAGACGGGCTGAGCCGTGACCAGGCACCTCGTGGCCAGGCGCCTCGCGGTCAGGACGCTCGTGGTGGTAGTCGTCCCGCGCGTTCGTTCGACGGGGGCGATGACCGTTCGGCACGTGCCGGTGGCGCGCCCGACCGCGGGTCACGACCCTCTGGTGACCGCCGGCCAGCCCGTTCGGGCGACTCTGGCGTACCCCGCGGAGGCTTCGGGGCCGGTCGTCCCGATCGCGCACCCCGCGGCGGGGCGACGGCCCCGCGTGGTGGGTTCGAGCGTGGGTCGGGCTCGCGTGGTTCACTCGAGCGTGGTTCCAAGCCGCGTGGCGGCGACGAGCGTCGGCCCCCGCGCGTTGGTGAGTCGACTCCCCGGCACCCGGCGCCGCCGATCGACGAGGACGTCGTGTTCTCGGACCTCGATCGCGCGGTGCGGGCTCAGCTGCGAACCCTGACGAAGGAGAACGCCGAGACCGTCGGGCGTCACCTCGTCATGGTCGCGCGTCTCCTCGACGACCGGCCTGAGCTGGCGTTCGAGCACGCCGCGGCAGCGGTCCGTCGTGCGGGCCGCATCGACGTCGTCCGCGAGGCGGCCGGGATCGCGGCCTACCGCAACGGTCTCTACGCAGAGGCGCTGCGAGAGCTGCGCACCGTCCGGCGCCTCAACGGGTCGTCTGAGCATCTTGCCCTCATGGCGGACTGCGAGCGCGGGCTCGGCCGGCCGGAACGGGCGCTCGACCTCGCGGCCTCTCCTGAGGCGGAGGGACTCTCGCAGGAGGCGCGCCTCGAGCTCACCCTCGTCGTCGCCGGCGCACGCGCGGATCTCGGCGAGGTGGACGCCGCCCTCGCGGCCCTCGACGTCGCCGCAGGACTCACGTCCGCACCTGGTGACGACGTCCGTGTGTCGCTCGCGCGCGCTGACGTCCTCGACACGTTCGGCAGGGAGAGCGAGGCGACGGCGCTCCGGTCGACCTTCACCGCGGCGCAGGTCGCACGGGCAGACGGGACGGAGGACACGAGCGAGGTCGTCGTCTACGACCTCGCGGACGACCCCGACATGGCCGGCGAGGACGGCGGTTCGGGGGAGCCCCTTGAGCCGGCCAGCGACGAGCCCGGCGACATGACCGGCGACATGACCCGCGACATGACCGACGACGAGTCCGCGGCCGCGGCTGATGGCGACGTGGCCGAGGCGGCGTCGAGGACCAACCCGGAGGACGAGGCATGAGCACGGCAGGACTCCTCGGCAGCGATCGGCCTCTCGCAGAGGCGTACGACCTCGCGCTCGTCGATCTGGACGGTGTGACCTACAAGGGGCACGAGCCGATCGCGGGCGCGGCCGAGGGCCTCGCCCGCGCCCGGGCTGCAGGCCTCCGCCTCGTCTTCGTGACGAACAACGCCTCGAGAGAACCGGAACAGGTCGCTCATCAGCTCTCATCGCTCGCGATCCCCGCGGAGGCTGCCGACGTCATGACCGCTGCCCAGGCAGCGGCCCGGCTGCTGCGCACGCGGCTGAGCCCGGGGGACCCGGTGCTGGTCGTGGGCGGCGCCGGCCTGTTCACGGCCGTCCGTGCAGAAGGGCTCCGAGTCGTCGAGACGGCGGACGAGGGCCCCGTGGCCGTCGTCCAGGGTTTCGCTCCCGAGGTGGGGTGGGCGCAGCTCGCCGAGGCCGCCTATGCGATCGAGGCTGGTGCGTGGCACGTCGCGTCGAACCGCGACCTGTCGCTCCCCACCGCTCGGGGCTTCGCGCCTGGCAACGGGGCACTCGTGGCTGCCGTCGTCTCCGCGACCGGGGTGGAGCCGTCGAGCGCGGGCAAGCCCGAGCCGACGATGTACGCGATGGCCGTCGAGCGGGCGGGCGCGCACCGCCCGCTCGTCATCGGCGACCGCCTCGACACAGACCTCGCGGGCGCGCGGGCCGGCAGGTACGACGGCCTGCACGTTCTCACAGGGGTCTCCTCAGCGAGGGACGACGTGCTCGCTGCGCCAGGGGAACGGCCGCACTTCATCGGCGCCGACCTGCTCAGCCTTCTTGAGCCGCACCCCGTGCCGACTCCGGCTGAGGACGGGTGGTTCACCTGCCGCGGCGCTGCGGCCCGGGTCGATCGAGGATCGCTCGAGCTCCACGAGGCGCCGCAGGGTCCGACCGCTGCGATCGACCTCGTGCGCGCCGCGTGCTCGGCCGCCTGGGCGGCTGCGGATCGTGGAGACTCGGTCGCGCCGGAGACGGTTCCCGAGCTGCCGGGGCGGTGAGGCCCGCGCCCGACGCGGTCCGGTGAGTCGTCGCGACGTCGGGTCCGCGGGCCAGGGAACGAGGGTTCCCGGACCGGCCCGGCGCGCCTGTGCACGACGCGGACCGCTCGCGCTGAGGGCCGGTACGGTGGGACCGACCGTGCTGAGCGCGCGGGACGACCTCCCACGCCGCCGCAGGCGCGCGACGGCCTGGGATCAGCACGGGAGAGGAGCGACGATGGACCAGAGCACGGCCCAGAACCACGGTGAGCCCGGATCGACGACGGGCGACACCGTGGTCGACCTCGCGCTCGCGCCCCTCGCCGACGTCACGGACATCCCGGTGCGGGATCGCGTCGCCGTCTTCGAGCAGGTGCACGCCGCGCTGCAGGACCGACTCGCGGACAGCGAGGACGGATGACGCCCGTGCCTGCACGGCTCGACGCCACGCTCGTCGCGAGCGGGCGCGCTCGGTCACGTCGGCACGCGACCGAGCTGGTCCAGTCCGGCCGGGTCCTCGTCGACGGTGCCGTCGCGACGAAGCCGGCGCGTGCGATCGACCCCGGATCGACCGTCGTCGTCACGCCTGGCCCCGAGCCGGAGTACGCGTCGCGAGGCGCCTACAAGCTGCTCGGAGCGCTCGAGCGGTGGCCCGACGTCGTGGTCGAGGACGCGATCTGTCTCGATGCTGGCGCGTCGACCGGAGGCTTCACCGACGTCCTGCTCCGCCGCGGTGCCCGCCTCGTGCACGCGGTCGACGTCGGGCACGACCAACTCGTCCCCGCACTGCGCGACGACGCACGTGTGCGGGTGCGCGAAGGCGTCAACGTGCGTGACCTGCGTCCGGGCGATCTCGACCCTGCACCCGGTCTCGTCGTCGGGGACCTCGCCTTCATCTCCCTCACGCTCGTGCTCGAGCAGCTCGTCGAGGTGGCGCTGCCTGGCGCTGACGTCCTGCTCCTCGTCAAGCCGCAGTTCGAGGTGGGGCGAGAGCGGCTCGGCTCGGGCGGTGTCGTGCGCGGTCCGGAGCTGCGCCGCGAGGCAGTCCTCACCGTCGTCGAGCGAGGTGCAGCCCTCGGCCTCCGACTGCGGGGGGTCGTCGCGAGCCCGCTGCCGGGGCCGAGCGGCAACGTCGAGTACTTCGTGCGGTGGACCGCCCCCGGCGCGGACGCCACGGCGAGCGCTGACGGGGACGGAGGCGGCGACGGCGAGGTCGACGCCGCGGCTGAGGTCGCTCGGGCCATCGCAACCGGCCCGGTGGCCGCGTCTGGAGTGCCCGCGTCTGGAGTTCCCGGGGTCACCGACCTGCCGGTCGCGGGCGGCACCGCAGCCACGGAGGTGCCCGCATGAGCCGCACGGCTCTCGTCATCACGCACACGGGGCGCGAAGAGGCGCTCGTCGCCGCCGAGGAGGCGCGCCGCGAGCTCGAGGCCGCGGGTCTCGTCGTCGTCGACGAGACCGAGATCGCCGGCGCAGGGGACGCCGCCGGGGTCGACTTCGCTGTCGTGCTCGGCGGCGACGGCACGATCCTGCGGGCAGCGGAGCTCACGCGCGCGCCCGGGGTCCCGATCCTCGCGATCAACCTCGGGCACGTCGGCTTCCTCGCCGAGGCGGAGCGAGAGGACATCAGCCAGGCGGTGCGCCGACTGGCTGCGGGGGACTTCGTCGTCGAGGAACGCGGGACCCTGGACGTGCTCGTCCTGCGGCCGGGGGAGGACCCGGTCGACGACTGGGCGCTCAACGAGGCAACGCTCGAGAAGGCAGTGCCTGGGCGCATGGTCGAGGTCGCGGTCGAAGTCGACGGACTGCCGGTCTCGACCTTCGGCTGCGACGCCGTCGTGCTCTCGACGGCCACCGGCTCGACGGCGCACGCGTTCTCGGCAGGCGGGCCCGTCATCTGGCCGGACGTCGACGCGACGCTCCTCGTCCCGGTGTCCGCGCACGCGCTGTTCGCTCGTCCGCTCGTCGTCGGACCCGCGTCCGTGCTCGCCGTCGAGGTGCTGGCCCGTTCATCGGTGCCGGCGATGCTCAGCTGCGACGGGCGCCGGACGAACGAGCTGCCCTGCGGCACCCGGGTCGAGGTGCGTCGCTCGGATGTGCCCGTCCGGCTCGCGCGCCTCACCGAAGCTCCCTTCTCGGAGCGTCTCGTGCGCAAGTTCTCCCTCGACGTCGAGGGCTGGCGTGGCCGGGCCAACGGAGGTCGCTGAGCGTGCTCGAAGAGATCCGCATCGACAACCTGGGCGTCATCACCTCCGCTCGGCTCCCGCTCGGGCCTGGGCTCACGGTCCTCACAGGGGAGACCGGCGCGGGCAAGACGATGGTGCTCACCGGCCTCGGTCTGCTCCTCGGCGTCAAGGCCGATTCCGCGACCGTCCGCAGCGGGGCCGACACCGCCGCCGTCGAGGGCAGGGTGCGGGTGCCCGCGGCTTCCGCCGTGCTCGACCGCGCGCTGGAGGCCGGCGCCGTGCTCGACGACGACGGCACTCTCGTGCTCGTCCGGACCGTCGCCGCCGAGGGCCGATCGCGAGCCGTCGTCGGAGGGCGCGGTGTGCCACAGGCGCTGCTGGGAGAGCTCACGGACGAGCTCGTCACCGTCCACGGACAGGCGGACCAGGCGCGGCTGCGCTCGCCCGCGCGGCAGCGGCTCGCGCTCGACGACTTCGCCGGTCCCGAGCACGACGAGCGGCTGCGCGAGTACCGGGCAGCGTGGGCGCGTCGTACGCAGGCGCTCGCCGAACGAGATGAGCTCGTCGGGCGCGCGCAGGAACGTGCGCGTGAGGCCGAGCTGCTCCGGCTCGGGCTCGCGGAGATCGAGCGGACCGCTCCGCTTCCCGGTGAGGACGTCGAGCTCGCGGCGCTCTCGGAGCGCCTCGGTCACGTCGAGGAGCTGCGGGCTGCGACGACTCTCGCTCACACGGCACTCGCCGGAGACGAGGTCGACCTGGCGGCGACGGCGACCGGACTCGTCGAGCACGCCCGGCGTCAGCTCGAGCACGTCGCGGCGCACGACGCCCAGCTCGCTGCGCTCGTGGCGCGACTCACCGACCTGTCGTACCAGCTCGTCGACGTCGGTGCCGAGCTGTCGTCGTTCCTCGGCGGGCTCGAGGCCGACCCCGTGCGGCTCGAAGCGGTCGAGCGGCGCCGTGCGGAACTGGGCGCCCTCACGCGACGCTTCGGTCCGGATCTCGCCGCCGTTGACGAGTGGGCTCGAACCGCCTCGGCGCGGCTCGTCGAACTCGACGGGGGGACGGACCGGGTCGAGGCGCTCGATGCTGAGATCGCCGCGCTCGACGTGGCGCTCGAGGACCTCGCGGGCCGGCTCACCCGTGCGCGGACCGACGCGGCCGGACGGCTCGCCGACGCTGTGACGCGCGAGCTCGCGTCGCTCGCGATGGGTGGCGCGAGCCTCCTCATCGACGTGACCGGTGACGAGCCCGGGCCCTGGGGGCGTGACCGCGTGACGATGAATCTCGTGCCTCACCCGGGAGCCCCCGCGCGACCACTCGGCAAGGGAGCCTCCGGCGGGGAGCTCTCGCGGGTCATGCTCGCGATCGAGGTCGCCCTCGCGACGTCACCGACCTCAGGGGCCCACACGCCGTCGACGTTCGTGTTCGACGAGGTCGACGCCGGGGTCGGGGGCCAGGCTGCGGTCGAGGTCGGGCGGCGGCTGGCCGCGCTCGCCCGGGGTGCCCAGGTCGTCGTCGTCACCCACCTCGCCCAGGTCGCCGCGTTCGCCGATCGGCACCTCGTCGTGCTCAAGCAGTCCCGGTCCGGGGACGCGTCCGTCACCGAGTCGGACGTGCGCGCGGTCGACGGGCCAGACCGGGTCCGCGAGCTCGCCCGCATGCTCTCGGGCCAGCAGGACTCCGACACGGCGCGCGCACACGCCGCTGAGCTTCTCGCGCTCGCAGACGTGGGACGATGAGCCGGATCATGAGACAGCTGAGACGACAACGCACGCGTTCCTACGACGGGACCCTCGGGGGGCCAGCACGCGTCGACCCCCGCACGAAGGCCCTGGTCAAGCGGCTGCGGCCGGGTGACGTCGCGGTCATCGACCACCAGGACATCGACCGGATCGCCGCCGAGGCGCTCATCGCGGCACGGCCCTCGGTCGTCCTCAACGCCGCCCGGTCGACCTCGGGCCGGTATCCGAACCTCGGGCCCGAGCTCCTGCTCGAGCAGGGCGTCGTCCTCGTCGACGACCTCGGCCCCGACGTCATGTCGATCCGGGAGGGCCGCCGCCTGCGGATCGAGGGAGCGAGCGTCTACGAGGGCGACTCGCTCATCGCCGAGGGTGTCGTGCAGACCACGGAGTCGGTGGCCGCGAGCCTCGCAGAGGCCCGCGCCGGCCTCTCGATCCAGCTCGAGTCGTTCGCCGCGAACACGATGGACTACCTCCGCCGGGAACGCGAGCTGCTCCTCGACGGCGTGGGCGTGCCCGACATCACGACGAGGATCGACGGGCGCCAGGTGCTGCTCGTCGTGCGGGGCTACCACTACCGCGAAGACCTCGACACGCTGCGGCCCTACATCCGTGAGTACCGCCCCGTGCTCATCGGTGTCGACGGCGGCGCGGACGCCATCCTCGAGGCCGGGTGGCGGCCAGACCTCATCGTCGGCGACATGGACTCGGTCTCCGACAAGGCGCTCGGGTGCGGCGCAGAGATCGTCGTCCACGCGTACCGCGACGGTCGGGCGCCCGGCCTCGAACGGGTTGAGCGCCTCGGCGTGCCGCACGTCGTGTTCCCGGCGACGGGCACGAGCGAGGACGTCGCGATGCTGCTCGCCGACGACAAGGGCGCAGAACTCATCGTCGCCGTGGGGTCGCACGCGACCCTCGTCGAGTTCCTCGACAAGGGCCGGTCCGGCATGGCCTCGACCTTCCTCACCCGGCTGCGGGTGGGAGGCAAGCTCGTCGACGCCAAGGGTGTCTCGCGGCTCTACCGGCAGCGGATCTCCAACCTCCAGCTCACGCTGCTCGTCCTCGCGGGACTGCTCGCGCTCGGCGTCGCGCTCGCGTCGACCAACGCCGGCCAGACGGCGTTCGGGCTCTCGGGCGCGTATCTCGACGACATCACCTCGTGGTTCCACCGGCTGTTCCAGGGTCTGCCATGACCGCCGCCGCGCGCACGACCGGCATGGGCTCGCCGTCCCCCGAGCCCGCCTCCGACCGTCACGACCGAAGGTCCGCACCGTGATCGACTTCCGATACCACCTCGTCTCCCTCATCTCCGTCTTCCTCGCTCTCGCCGTGGGGATCGCGCTGGGCGCCGGCCCGCTCAAGGAGTCGATCGGCGACGTCCTCACCGGCCAGGTCGAGCAGCTGCGCACCGACAAGGCGAGCCTGCGCAGCGAGCTGGACACCGCGCACGCGCGCACGATCGAGGACTCCGCGGTGCTCGAGGCACTTGCCCCGCAGCTCCTCGGCGACGCGCTGCCTGGCCGCCGCGTCGCGCTTGTCGTCCTCGACGAGGAGGTGGGCGGTGACGACGTGACGAAGGTCGCCGACTCCCTCGTCCTCGCAGGTGCCGAGATCACTGCCCAGGTGACCGTCTCCGCACGATGGACCGACCCGGAGCAGAAGGTCTTCCGGCAGGCGCTCGCCGGATCGGTCGGCCAGTTCCTCGACCCGAGCCCCGGCACGTCGGCGAGCGTCGAGAACCTGCTCGCCGAGGCGCTCGCGCAGGGGCTGGCGAAGGCCGACCCGAGCAACCCGGACGCGCTCGCGGAGAACGCCGCACTCCTGCTCGAGCTGCTCGCCTCGGACGACAGCGCCCTCGTCACGCTCGCAGCCCCGGTGACGCGTGCCGCAGACGCCGTCGTCTATCTCGTCGGCCCGGCGGAGGGCGCGGTCGCCGGCAGCGGCGCGGCGAAGCCCTCGCCCTCCGCGAGCGAGTCGTCCGACCCTGCCGTGGACCCTGAGGTCGTCGAGGCACGCCGGGAGATCGTCGTCGCCGGACAGGCTCGCTCGAGCGGCGTCGTCGTCGCGACGGTGGCCAGCACGAACGGTGACCTCATCCACGCGCTTCGGTCCGACGACGCACTCTCCGCCGTGGTGGCGACGGCGACGGGCACGGACACCCCGGCCGGCCGGGTCACCCTCGTGCTCGCTCTCAACGCGCGCATCGGTGGACAGGTCGGGCACTACGGCTTCGGCCAGGGGGCCACCGCACCCACCGCGACGCGCCTCGACCTCGCGCCCGTGGACCGCACACCCGTCGCGAGCCCGCCCCCGGACGGCGGGTCGGACTCCCAGGGGGATGAGACCACGGGGGACGGGGCGCAGTGACGTCGCTCCTCTCCCACGCGATCCGCGCGGGTGCGGGCGCTGCGCTCGCCGCGGTGGTCGCGCGTCGGCTGCTGCACGACCGCCCGCCGGGCGGTTCGTCGCGGTGGACGCGGCAGAACCACCGTGGAGACGAGGTCAGCCTGCTCGAGGGGCCCGCGCTCGTGTCGGGTCTCGTCGTGGGCGCGGGTCTCTCCGGCGGCGGGGCGCTCGGCGTGGCCGCAGGTGCGGTCGGAGCGGCGGCGGGAGCGCTCGGCGTCGTCGACGACCTTGCGGAGGAGCGGGGACCGGTCGCCGCCAAAGGCCTGCGCGGTCACCTCGGTGCGCTGCGCGCCGGCACGCTCACGACGGGTGGGCTCAAGCTGCTGGGCATCGGCGCCTCCTCGCTCGTGGCGGCCGCGGTCCTCACC
>JAFABT010000324.1 GCA_023425905.1 Actinomycetes bacterium
GGCATCGACCGGTCCCGGCTCGTCGATGCGCTCGCGCACCGGGTGGGTGCGGCGGACGTCGAGCTCGCCGAGGCGGCCTCGCTCCTCGAGGGTGCCGCGCGTGCGGCCCGGGTGCTGCCGCCGATGCTCGGTCACGAGGGCGAGCGCCGCTACCTCATGCTCTTCGTCAACTCCGCGGAGGTCCGCTCGGGCGGCGGCATCGTCGGCGGCCTCGCGGTGCTCGAGGCCAAGGAGGGTGCGCTCGCGCTCACGGAGTACCGGGCCGGGGTCGACCTGCCGCGCTACGGCGACCCTGTGCTGCCGCTCGACGACGGCGAGCTCGCCGTCCACGGACCGCGGCTCGGCACCGTCATCCAGAACGTGACGATGACGCCGGACTTCCCGCGGACCGCGGCGCTCGCGGTCGAGATGTGGCGTCGGGCGTCGGGTGAGGAGGTCGACGGCGTCGTCGCGACCGACGCGGTCGCGCTCAGCCGGCTGCTGCGCGCGACCGGGCCCGTGACGACCCCTGACGGGGTGACGCTCACCGCGGACGACGTCGTCACGACGCTCCTGAGCACGGCCTACGAGGACTTCGAGGACCCGGCGCTCACCGATGCCTTCTTCGCGGGGGCGGCCGGTGCGGTCTTCGAGGCCGTCGCCGGGGGGAAGGGCTCGACGTCGGGCGTGGCTGCGGCACTCGCGGATGCGGCGGGCGAGGGGCGCGTGCGGGTGTGGTCGGCGCACGAGGCCGACCGGGCCGAGCTCGCGACCACGGGCCTCGACGGGGCGTTCCTCTCGGGGGAGCGGGACGCGCTCGCGACGGGCGTGTTCCTCGACTCGGGGTCCCGCGCGAAGCTGCAGTACCACCTCGAGACGGCCGTCGAGGTCGCGCAGGCTGCGTGCACCGCGCAGGGCGCGCGTGTGACGACCCGTCTCACGCTCACGTCGACCGTGCCGACCGATTCGGCGGCGATCGCCGCGCTGCCCGACTACGTCACCGGTCCCGGCGTCGACGGCGTCCCGGGCGCGCAGCGCATCCTCGTGACGGCGTACTCGCCCGTCGGGGGCAGCCTCGGTGAGATCCGGGTGGACCGTCGAGTCGTGGGAGGTCGGTCGGCCGAGGAAGCAGGTCGGGAGGCGGAGGTCATCTCGGTCGTCCTCGCCCCGGGGGAGCGCCGCACGGTCCTCGTCCAGGCGCTGCTCCCTGCGGGCGCGACGCGTGACGACGCACCGCTGCTCGTGCGGACGACGCCGACGCTCACGTCCCCGGGCTTCCATCAGGTGCCGTCCGCGTGCGGGTGAAGAGGGACGGAGAACCCTGTCCCGAAGGCGCGGGATGTCCTACTATGTCCGATTAGAAGGCGTCACCGTGCCCAGCCCATGCCCAACCCCCTCAGGCACGGCGTAGTAGCCGGACGTCGTGCGGCCCTTGGTGGGTCGTCCACCGCTCGGCAGTGCGGAACCGGAGATACCTCGTTTCCGTCCCCCAGGGGTACATCTCGAGCAAGGGAATTCCATCATGAAGCGTGTGACCGCACTTCTCGCCGCGCTCGTCGTCGCGACGTTCGCGGCGGCGGCACCGGCGAGCGCAGCGCCTGCCGCGGCCCCCGCCGCGGTGCTCGCCGCGCAGGACTGCGAGCAGGGCCCGGCCGGGGACGAGTACGTCCCCGACGAGCCCTGCCAGATCACGGTCGACGCGGCCGCCGTCTGCCACGACGACGCCCCGTACCTGTCCTGGACCGCCTCGGTCGAGGGCACGGACGCGACCGACCTCACGGTGACCTTCAACAACCCGTCGGGTTCCGACGCGGTGTACACGGGCCTCCCGCTCAAGGGTGAGCTGCTGTGGCCGGGGACGGTGCTCGGCGACGACGGCAAGGTCATCGACTGGCCGGGCTGGACCGAGATCGACGGCGACTGGATCGTCGGCGACGAATGGGACTGGGTCCGCCCGACCGTCGACGTCACCTTCTCCGTCAAGCCTCAGGTCACCTTCAACCTCGCCTACCCGCTCCCGAGCAGCCTCTGCGCAGGCCCGGCGGACCAGGGCGGCGAAGAGGAGGAGCGCTCGGACGAGGGCGGTCGTGACGACGCCCGCGAGGACGAGCTCGGCCTCACCGGCTTCCAGGGAGGCGCGCTCGCCGGCGTCGCCGCCCTCCTGCTCGGTGCTGGTGTCGTGCTCGTCGTCGCGCGTCGCCGGGCCCAGCACTGAACGGCCCGGCACTGAACCGGGCACGGCACTGAACGCACGGCAGAACTGACGTTCAGGTCGCATGACAAGACGGTGGGCGCCGCGGAGGATCCGAGGCGCCCACCGTCATGCCCAGGGCGGACTGCTCAGGTGAGCGCGGCGACCACGTGGTCGACGCAGGCCGTGAGCGCGAGGACGTCGTCCGGCTCGACCGCGGGGAACATCCCGACGCGCAGCTGGTTGCGCCCGAGCTTGCGGTAGGGGAAGACGTCGAGCACGCCGTTGTCGCGCAGCGCTCCGACGACGGCGGTCGCGTCGATCGACTCGTCGAGGTCGATCGTCCCGACGACGGTCGACCGCGCGGCGACGTCAGCGACGAAGGGCGTCGCCCACTCGCGGCTGTCCGCCCAGCCGTACAGGTGCGCCGCAGACTGCGCGGTGCGCGCGGTCGCCCAGTCGAGCCCGCCCTGCTCGAGCATCCACTCGACCTGCTCGGCGAGCATGACGAGCGTCGCGACGGCGGGAGTGTTGAGCGTCTGGTCGAGGCGGGAGTTCGTGAGCGCGACCTGGAGCGAGAGGAACTCGGGGATCCAGCGGTCCGCAGCGAGTCGCGCCGTGCGCTCCACAGCAGCCGGGGACAGCAGCGCGAGCCAGAGCCCGCCGTCCGACGCGAAGGCCTTCTGCGGGGCGAAGTAGTAGACGTCCGTCTCCGCGACGTCGACGGGAAGCGCGCCCGCGCCCGAGGTCGCGTCGATGAGCGTGAGAGCGCCCTCCGTGCCGGGCAGGCGTCGCACGGGCGCCATCGCGCCCGTCGAGGTCTCGTTGTGCGGCCACGCGTAGACGTCGGCCGACGGGTCGACGTCGGGGAGGGTGACGGTTCCCGCAGGCGACGTGCGCACGAGCGAGGCGTCGAGGAAGGGCGCCGCGTCGGTCGCGGCGGCGAACTTCGCCGAGAACTCCCCGAAGCTCGCGTGGGACGCGCGCCGCTCGACGAGAGAGAAGGTCGCGAGGTCCCAGAAGGCCGTCGACCCGCCGTTGCCGAGCGCGACCTCGTAGCCGTCGGGCAGCGCGAACAGCTCGGCGAGCCCGCGGCGCACGCGCGCGACGACGTCCTTGACGGGGGCCTGACGGTGGGAGGTGCCGAGGGGGGAGAGAGCCGCGGCCGCAAGGGTGTCGACCTGGGGCTGGCGGACCTTGCTCGGGCCGGAGCCGAAGCGGCCGTCGGCGGGGAGCAGGCGCGGAGGGATGACGATCGTCGAGTCGGTCACACGGGGAGCGTAGCGGCGTGCGTGCGAGGCAGGTGGGGACGTCCGGGCCCCGGGCCGACCGCCCCCGACCCGTCGGGGCCTTCCTGACGGCCACGTCGCCTAAACTGTGCGGACGAGCGACAAGTGGAGGCTGCCGACGTGAGCGACCTGATCGACACCACCGAGATGTATCTGCGGACCATCTACGAGCTGGCCGAGGAGGGCATCACGCCGCTGCGGGCCCGGATCGCTGAGCGGCTCGGGCACTCCGGCCCCACGGTGTCCCAGACCGTCGCCCGCATGGAGCGTGACGGCCTCGTCGTCGTCGGCGGGGATCGTCACCTCGCGCTCACGGTCGAGGGCAGCGCGAAGGCGATGCGCGTCATGCGCAAGCACCGTCTCGCGGAGCGGCTCCTCACGGACGTCATCGGGCTCGACTGGGAGTTCGTCCACGACGAGGCGTGCCGGTGGGAGCACGTGATGAGCGACCGGGTGGAGCGGCGGCTCGTCGAGCTGCTCGACCACCCGCACCACTCGCCCTACGGCAACCCGATCCCCGGTCTCGACGAGCTCGGTGAGGTCGTCGAGCCGGAGAACTTCCTCACGGGCGTCGCGCCGCTCACGCAGGTCGCCACGACCGAGCGGACGTCGGGCGTCGTCGCCCGGCTCGGCGAGACGATCCAGACCGACACCGAGCTGCTCGCGCGCATCGCGGAGGCCGGCGTCATGCCGGGCCGGACGGTCACGGTCGAGCTGTCGGGCGGCTTCGTCACCGTGGGTGCGGAAGGTGGGGAGTTCGTCCTCGACCTGCCGCACGAGGTCGCACGGCATGTCTTCCTCGCGAACGGGGCTGTCCCGATCGACGGCGCTGGCCCAGTCTGACGGCTCAGCCCCGATCTGACGGTTCAGGCCCGATCTGACGGCTCAGCCCCGGCGGTCGTGCGCGCCGTACCTGCGACGTCGGTAGGCGCGGTACACGGCCGCGTGCAGCGGCAGCGCCCAGCGGACGGCGACGGTCCGCGCGGCGAGGTTCCACCGACCCGCGCGGAGGATCGTGAGGATGTCGGCGGGGCGGACGCGTGCGCGCTGCTGGCGGGTGAGCCGCGCGGTCTCGCGGGCGTCGTGGCCGCGGCGCAGGTGCTCGTTGACGACGGGCACTGTGACGAGGCCGTGGGTGAAGAGCGCGAGGTCCTGGGTCCGGCCGGCCGCGGCTGCACGCGCCCGGCTGCCCGCGGCGTCGGGGCCTTCGGGGATCCCCGCGGCGCGCCAGCCCGCGGCGAGGCAGCCCTCGAGGTCGTGCGGGTCGTAGGCGTCGCTGCGCAGGATCGACCCGTGGCGCATGCCGTAGGTGTACAGCGGGCGGGGCACGGCCGCCACGGTGCCGACGCGCCCGCTCGCGAGGACACCGAGCAGGCCGGCGAGGTCGGAGTGGGCGCGCTGCTCGGGAAAGGGCGCCGTGCCGAGCGTCTCGCGGCGGAAGAGCTTGTTCCACAGGTGGCCCTGGAGGGTGCCACGCAGGATCGCGCGGAGCATCTCCTCGCCCGTCGTCGCCCCCGCTGCGGCGTCGAGGAGCGGGGACGCGGGTGCCGGGGGGATGCTCGCGTCTTCGTGGACGAGCGTGCGTCGGGCGTCGCACACGACGACGTCGGCTCGGTCGCGTCGCGCCGCCTCGACGAGGACGTCGAGGGCGTCGGGCTCCCACGTGTCGTCCGCGTCGACGAGCCACACGTACTCCCCGCGGGCGACGGTGAGGGCGCGGTTGCGGGCGTGGGCGACGCCGCGCGGCGCAGGCTCCGTGAGGACGCGCACCCGAGGGTCGGCCGCCGCCCAGTCGGCGAGGAGCTCTGCGCTCGCGTCGGTCGAGCCGTCGTCGACGACGAGTACCTCGAGCGCGGGGCCGGTGAGGGACTCGATCCCGGCGCGGGCCGCAGGCAGGTGCGCGGCTCCGTCGCGGACCGGGAGCACGACGCTGACGAGGGGTGAGTCGGTCGGATCAGGCACGCGCCCGTCCCCTTCCTGCGGCCATGTCCACGGGCGGGTCCTCACAGCGCGCGAGGGCCCGGCGACCATGATGCACGTGATGCCCGGACCTGCACAGATGTGCCCAAGATCGCGCCCTTTGGGCGCTACCTCCCAGGTGAAAAATTGGACCGTGACCGGAGCGTGACAATCGACCTGGGGGTCGGGTACGGTCAGAACCGCTCCACAGAACCCTCCTCTGGAGGAGCCCTCACGCAGTACGCCGAGCCCTGTCGCTGCGCCGAGGTCCGTACGATCCGCTGACAGGGGCGGGGGACCCACTTCGGGCGTCGTGAGACGCCCTTGGGGTTAAGACGTCATCAGACCTTCGGGCCTGGTCACGGCCGGGTGTTTCTCCCACCCGAACCCGACAGCTCACCTCGTAGGCGTTCAGGAGAGGTACCGAGTGTCCGTTAGTGCAACGCGAGCCCGTCACCGCGACGCGCGTCGTCCCGTCACTGTCCTCAGTGACCTCGCTTCAGCAGCAACTGGTTCGATCGCCGTCGTCGGTCGTCGTGCTGGGGTGGCCGTCGCCTCCTCCGGTCTCGTCGTCTCGATGCTTGGTAACCCTGCGGCCGCCGCCCCGAGCGGTGGCTCGGCCTCGGTCCCCGCCGTGGACACCGCCGCTCTCACCGCCGCCGCCGAGGCCGCGCTGCAGACGGGCCCGGTCGTCACGGTCGCCGCTGACGCTGACTGGTCCTTCGACGTCCCCAAGGTCAAGGTCGCCGACCCCGTCGTCATCGAGACGCCGGATCGCGTCGAGAACGACGCCCCGTCGCGCAACCGCGACCGCAGCTCGGGCAAGGACGGCAGCAAGATCCCGTCCGCCGTCGAGGGCAACGCGGTCCTCGAGATCGCGGCCCGTTACGTCGGCGTCCCGTACCGCTACGGCGGCGCGTCGCCCAAGACGGGCTTCGACTGCTCGGGCTTCACCCAGTACGTCTTCGCCAAGCTCGGCGTCTCGCTCCCGCGCAGCTCCTCGGCGCAGCGCAACGTCGGCACGGTCGTCACGCGCAGCTCCGCCCGCCCGGGCGACCTCATCTGGACGCCGGGCCACATCGCGATCTACGCCGGTGACGGCATGCAGATCGATTCCCCGCGTCCGGGCAAGACGATCCAGTTCCGCAAGATCTGGCAGTCGAACCCGACGTTCATCCGGGTCACCGGCTGAGCGCCAGGCTCCCATGCATGACGACGACCCCCGAGGCTCCGGCCGCGGGGGTCGTCGTCGTTGCGGGGGTCCACGCGTAGTCTGGGCGAGGGATTGACGGGTCCGGCAGCCAGCCGGGACCGAAGGTCGAGGTCAGGAGACCGCCGTGCTCATGCCTGCCGCGCTCCCAGGGCGCACTCTCGTGCTCAACGCGAGCGGAGAGCCGCTCTGCGTCGTCAGCCTGCACCGGGCGGTCACGCTCATGCTCACCGGGAAGGCGGTCGTCCTCGAAACGGACGGCCGCCTCTTGCGTTCCCCGCGGGTGTCCGTCCCGGTCCCGCTGGTCCTGTGCCTCACGCGGTACGTCCATGTGCCGCACCGCCGAGTGGCGCCCCCCACCCGGCGCACCGTGCTGCACCGCGACGCGCACCGCTGCGCCTACTGCGGCGGCAAGGCGGACACGGTCGACCACGTGCTGCCGCGCTCGCGCGGCGGAGCCCACGAGTGGCGCAACGTCGTTGCGGCGTGCGCGTCGTGCAACCACCGCAAGGCGGACCGCCTGCTGAGCGAGCTCGGGTGGCAGCTCGGCTTCGAGCCGCTCGCGCCGCGCGGTCCCGGCGCGCACCTCGCCGTCCAGCACCTCGAGCCGACGTGGCATCCGTACCTCGGCCTCGTGCCCGCGTGACGGGGTTCGTCGGATCGAGGCCCAAGGGCTGACCAACCTTCGGTCAAGACTTACGATGGTCATGTGCGCGCGACGCGTACGCGCCAGCGTGGGCGGCCCAGGCACCCGCGCCCTGCGAGGAGGACAACGGTGACTGCAGACGACGTAGTGCTGATCGGTGTGGACGGCTCGCCCGCGAGCCTCCATGCGCTCGACTGGGCTGCGGCGGAGGCCTCCCAGCACGGCTGGGCCCTGCAGATCGTCTGCGCCTACGCGCTGCCCTCCTTCGCGGCCGCGAGCCTCGACGGCGGCTACGCCGCGCTCGACGACACCGCGATCCAGGAGGGCGCCCGTGCGGTGCTCGCCGAGGCCGTCGAGCGGGTCGCCGGCACCGGGGTCTCCGCGACGGCGTCGATCGCGACGGGAGACGCGACGGGGGTGCTCGTCGACCTGTCGAAGAACGCACGGCTCGCCGTCGTCGGCACCCGCGGCCGGGGTGGCTTCGCCGACAGGCTGCTCGGGACGGTGTCCTCCGCGCTGCCCGCCCACTCGTGGTGCCCGACGGTCGTCGTGCCGCACCGTGCGGCCGACACCGCGACGGACGTCGACGGCAGTGCGCCGGCCCCGGTGCGGCGCATCGTCGTCGGGGTCGACGGCTCTCCCGCCGCGGAGGCCGCACTGCGGCGCGCGATCGACGAGGCCGAGGTCTGGGGCGCCCAGCTCACCGCGGTCGCGGGCGTGCCGGTGGGATCGGGCGCGGGGATCATGGCGTGGCTGCCGGCGGCTGTCGACCACGAGTCCGTGCTCAAGGACGTCGCTGAGGGGCTCGACGTCGTCGTCGACCGCGCGCTCGCCGACCACCCGGATCTCACGGTCAAGCGGCACGTGCTCGACGGCACGGGCGCGGAGCTCCTCACGGAGTTCTCCACCGCGACGGACCTCGTCGTCGTCGGCTCGCGCGGCCGTGGCGGGTTCCGGGGCATGCTCCTGGGCTCGACGAGCCAGGCCGTGCTCCATCATGCGGCGTGCCCGGTCATGGTCGTCACGTGCCGGGGCGAGGACGACGCGCGGACCGGTCGGGCGTCCTTCTCGGCCTGAGCTGCCGGGAGGGCGAGCAACGCTCAGTCGGGCGTGCCGACCTGGTCGGGGCGCCGGACGAGTGCGGAGAGCACGACGGTCGAGCGGGTGCGGGCGACGAAGGGCTCGGCGTTGAGCCGTTCGACGACCTGCTCAAGGTGCCGCATGTCGCGCGCCCGGAGGTGGACGAGGAGGTCCGCGTCACCGGTGACGGTGCACGCGCTCACGACCTCGGGGTAGGTCTCGACGGCGGTGCGCATCGTCGCGGGGCTCGTGGAGCCCACGCAGAACAGCTCGATGTACGCCTCGGTCGCCCAGCCCATCGCGGCCTGGTCGAGCAGGACGGTGAAGCCCCGCACGACGCCTGCCTCGCGCAGCCGGTCGACGCGGCGCTTGGCTGCGGGAGCGGAGAGCCCGGCAGCGGCGCCGATCGTCGCGAAGGTCGCGCGCGCGTCCTGGGTGAGAGCGTCGAGGATCGTGCGGTCGATCGCGTCGAGGT
>JAFABT010000327.1 GCA_023425905.1 Actinomycetes bacterium
GAAACGCCCGGTCCCATTCCGAACCCGGAAGCTAAGCCCTACAGCGCCGATGGTACTGCACTGGAGACGGTGTGGGAGAGTAGGACGCCGCCGGACAATCATTCACGAAAGGCCCACCCAGGAACACAAGCTGTTCCCGGGTGGGCCTTTCGTCATGCCCAGAACCGGTCGCATGGCAAGCGGACGGTGTGCTGGGCAGGAGCCCGTCAGGCAGGCAAGAAGGGGCGGCCGCAGTATGGCCGCCCCTTCTCGTCACGCCGGGGTGAGGAACAGGACTCCGAGCGGGGGAACGCGCAACTTCACCGAGTCGGGACGCCCGTGCCACGGCACGCCATCCGCGTGGACGCGCCCGAGATTGCCCACACCCGAGCCGCCGTAGACCTCCGCGTCTGTGTTGAGCAGCTCGGTCCACGCCCCACCGTGCGGCAGCGGAAGCCGGTAGCCCTCGTGCGGGACACCAGCGAAGTTCACGACGACGACCACCAGCTCGTCATCGTGACCGCGGCGAAGGTACGACAGGACGTTGTGGTCCGCGTCGTCGGAGTTCAACCATTCGAAGCCTGCTGGATCAGAGTCCTTACGCCAGAGCGCACCGTGCGTCGCGTACAGCGCGTTGAGGTCACGCACGAGGCGGTGCACGCCGGCGTGAGCGTCGTCGCCGAGCAGGTGCCACGGCAACTCTCCGCCCTCGGCCCACTCGGTGTCCTGACCCAACTCGCTCCCCATGAAGAGCAGCTGCTTGCCGGGATGGCTCCACTGGTACCCGAGCAGCGCCCGCAGGCCGGCGAGCTGCTGCCAGCGGTCGCCGGGCATCTTCGACAGAAGGGACCCCTTGCCATGGACGACCTCGTCGTGACTCAGCGGGAGCACAAAGCTCTCGGAGAAGGCGTAGACCAACGAGAACGTCGCCTCGTGGTGGTGATACCGCCGGTTGATCGGCGCCTCCGCCAGGTAGCGGAGCGTGTCGTTCATCCACCCCATGTTCCACTTGAGCCCGAAGCCAAGTCCGTCCTGGTCTGTCGGTGCAGTGACACCAGGCCAGGCGGTGGACTCCTCCGCGATCATCACGACGCCCGGTGTGCGGCGGTAGGCCGTTGCGTTCGCCTCCTGGAGCAGGCCGATCGCCTCGAGGTTCTCCCTGCCGCCGTGCGCGTTGGGCCGCCACTGGCCCGGCTGGCGGGAGTAGTCGAGGTAGAGCATCGAGGCCACGGCGTCCACCCGGAGACCATCGACGTGGAACTCCTCGAGCCAGTAGGTGGCGTTGGCCACGAGGAAGTTGCGGACTTCCCTCCGGCCGAAGTTGAACACGTAGGTGCCCCAGTCGGGCTGCTCGCCGAGGAGCGGGTCCGGATGTTCGTAGAGCGGTGTCCCGTCGAAGCACGCGAGCGCCCACTCGTCCTTGGGGAAGTGGGCGGGCACCCAGTCGACGATGATGCCGATGCCAGCCGCGTGCAGCCGGTCCACGAGGTAGCGAAAGTCGTCCGGGCTTCCGAACCGCGCCGTCGGCGCGTAGTAGGACGTCACCTGATAGCCCCACGAGCCTCCGAAGGGGTGCTCGGCGATGGGCATGACCTCCACGTGCGTGAAGCCCAGATCGCGGACGTAGTCAGTGAGCTGGTCGGCCATCTCGCGGTAGCCGAGTCCCGCGCGCCAGGAGCCCAGATGGACCTCGTAGATGCTCATCGGGCCCGTGTGCGGGTCCGCATGGGAGCGGCGCTCGATCCACGCGGCGTCGCTCCACTCGAACCGGCTCTCTGCGACGATCGACGCGGTCGCCGGCGGCACCTCGGTCGCGCGGGCCATCGGGTCGGCCTTCTGCCGCCACGAGCCGTCCTGGCTGAGGATCTCGAACTTGTACCGGGTACCAGCCGCGGCCCCGGGGATGAACAGCTCCCAGATGCCCGAACTGCCGAGCACCCGCATCGCGTGCGTCGCGCCCTGCCAGTGGTTGAAGTCGCCCACGACGCGCACCGCCCTGGCGGCGGGCGCCCAGACGGTGAAGGCGACGCCGCTCACCTCGCCGAGTGCACCCGGGTAGCGCCGGACGTTCGCGCCGAGCACGGTCCACAGCTCCTCATGGCGGCCTTCGGCGATGAGATGGAGGTCGAGCTCGCCGAGCGTCGGCAGGAAGCGATAGGGATCGTCAGCCTCGGACGTGACGTCGCCGTAGGTCACCTGGACGCGGTAGTCGGGGATGACGTCCCCCGGGACGCGTGCGGCCCACATCCCGTCCTGGACGTGCTGGGCCGGGAACAGCCCTCGCTCCGTCCGGATCGCGACGGCGTCGGCGAGCGGTCTGACGGTGCGGATCGTCACGTGGCCGTCCGCGGGGTGCGCACCGAGGACCCGGTGTGGGTCGACGTGCGTCCCGCGCACGATCTCTGCGATCTCACTCGAGGGGACAGCATCCGGGGCGATGTCGGTCATGACACCACCTTTCCATCATCGCGCCGTCAAGGAGACCTGAGAGGTCACGTGTCCGGGTACGACCTGCATGAGTGCGCACGTCGCGCCGCCGCCGTCGCTCATGCCGCAGCGTGCGGAACCCTAGGAGGCGCCGCCGCCGAGCTCGTCGACGAGCCGGCGCACCGCGCTCCACGGGATCTGCGCCCACGTCGGGCGGTTCTCCGTCTCGTAGACCACCTCGTACAGCGCCTTGTCGAGCTCGAGGGCGCCGAGAGTGAGGGCCTGCGCTCCCGCGTCGACGACGGGCTCGCGGCCCTCGAAGTAGGCCGTGAGCAGGGCGTGTCGAGAGTCGTGCGCCCAGCGGGCGTCTCCGCCGCCGCGGGCCGCGGCGTAGTCGATCGAACGGAGCAGCCCGGCGACGTCGCGAAGCGCAAGATCGGGGCGGATGCGCTGGTCCATGGGGACGAGCGGCTCGCCCTCGAAGTCCATGACGAACCATCCGCTCGGCGCTCTGAGCACCTGCCCCAGGTGCAGGTCGCCGTGGATGCGCTGGACGCGCAGCGCATGGGGGAGCGCCGCCAGTCGTTCGACGATGCGCGTCACGGCAGGAGCGACCTCGACGAGCGCCGGGACGCGGTCGGCCGCCCACGCGAGCCGTTGTGCGAGGGCGTCGGCGACCCCGTTGCCCGCCTCGTCGCCCTGCGTGCCGAACGCGTGGACCAGGGCGTCGTGCAACGACGCGATGGTCGCCCCGAGCTCGCCCGCGAGGGGCGCGAAGTCGGCGCCGGTCGCCGCGAGGTCGCAGGCAAGCTGGAAACCGTCAGCAGCGTCGGGGACGAAGGCGGAGAGCACGGCGCGGTGGCCTGCAGGATGCTCCCCGTCCTGCCACGCGAGGACGCGCGGGACGCCGCGAAAGCCCGCGGCGGTGAGTGCGCGTGGGACGTCGACGTCCGGGTTGGCGCCGGGCGTGAGGCTGCGGAAGACCTTGAGGATCCCCGACGGGGCGTCGGGGGCCGAGCTCGGCAGGATGACCGAGGAGTTGGACTGCTCGCCCGTGATCGGCCGGCAGGCGCTCGCATCGAGGCCGGCCCGGACGTGCCCGGCGACGTCCGGCTCGGCGACAGCCCGGCTGAGCCACGCGCGCAGGTAGGCGGGGTCACCGGGCCCGTCGGTGACGAGCGCCGCCTCCTGCGTCGCGACGCCGTGCTCGTCCCGGACGGCGACGTGACCGAGGCGCCGCGCCGTCGTGGGCACCTCTGCGGGCCCGACCCTGAGCACGAGGGGCACCTGCGCGGCGGCTGACCCCGCAGCGGATCCGACGGTCGTGACGACGAGGACGTGAGCCGTCGTGCCTGGCTCGTCGGTCTCCCACGAGGTGACGTCGACGGGGCGAAGGCGGACGGCCTCGCCCTGGGCAGGAAACCACCGCTGCTCGGGCAGCCACCCCGCGACGAGGTCGAGCAGCTCATCCATCTCCACGACGCCCGCGCCCACCCGGAGCGCGCTCGACGTCGACACCTGCGGTTCTCCCATGTCGGCGACCTCCTCGTCGTCGATGATGCCTCAGGGGGCGTCGGGCTGCGCGGGCTCCGGTCGGCCGAGGACGAGCCAGTAGAAGTCCCTGGACCCGAGCGTCATCGTCGTGGTGCCCTCTGCGTCGAGGTCGGGGAACCTCGCCCCGCCGAAGACGTCAGAGAGGGTCGCCGACGACACGTCCAGCCCCGCAGGGACGACGTCCGAGGCTGCCGCGATGGCGGTGGCGACGTCGAGCCGCGCGGCGACCGCCGTCGAGGACAGGTTGCTCACGCAGAGCAGCGTCTCCTCCGGCGTCATCCGCAGGTATGCGAGGACCTGCTCGTTGTCCGACGGCACGGGGACGAAGTCGCCGGTGCCCAGCGCGCGGTGCCGACGGCGCACTGCGAGCATCCCGTGCAACCAGTGGAGCAGCGACGTCGGCTGCGCAAGCTGGGCCTCGACGTTGACGTGACCATAGTGGTGGACGAGGGACTGGATCGTCGGGAGGTAGAGCTGGCCCGGGTCCGCGGTCGAGAACCCCGCGTTGCGGTCCGGAGTCCACTGCATCGGCGTCCGCACGGCGTCGCGGTCGTCGAGCCAGATGTTGTCGCCCATGCCGATCTCGTCGCCGTAGTAGAGGCACGGGCTGCCCGGCAGGCTGAGGAGCAAGGAGTGGGCGAGCTCGATCTCCTTGCGGGAGTTGTCGAGCAGAGTCGAGAGCCGACGCCGGATGCCGACGTTCGCGCGCATCCGGGGGTCGGGCGCGAACCAGCCGTACATCGCCGCGCGTTCCTCGGTCGAGACCATCTCGAGGGTGAGCTCGTCGTGGTTGCGCAGGAACGTCGACCACTGGGCGCCCTTGGGGATGCGCGGGGTGTCGGCGAGGATGTCGAGGACCGGGGCGGCCCGCTGGTCACGGAGCGCGTAGAAGATCCGAGGCATGACGGGGAAGTGGAAGCACATGTGGCACTCCGGCTCCTCGTCCGTCCCGAAGTACTCGACGACGTCCTCGGGCCACTGGTTCGCCTCGGCGAGCAGGATCCGGCCGGGGTACTCCGCGTCGATCATCTTGCGCATCTCGCGCAGCGCACCGTGCGTGCGTGGCAGGTTCTCGCAGTTCGAGCCTTCCTCCTCGAAGAGGTAGGGCACGGCGTCGAGCCGGAACCCGTCCACACCGTGCTGCAGCCAGAATCGCGCGACGTCGAGCATCGCGTCGAGCACCGCGGGGTTCTCGTAGTTGAGGTCGGGCTGGTGCGAGAAGAACCGGTGCCAGAAGAACTGCCGACGGACCGGGTCGAACGTCCAGTTCGACGTCTCGGTGTCGACGAAGATGATGCGCGCGTCGGGGTAGCCCTCGTTCGAGTCCGACCACACGTAGAAGTCGCCGTACGGTCCCTCGGGGTTCTGGCGCGACGCCTGGAACCACGGGTGCTGGTCGGACGTGTGGTTCATCACGAGGTCGATGACGATGCGCATGCCGCGCTCGTGCGCCGCGGTGACGAGGTCGTCGAAGTCGTTCATCGTCCCGAACTGCGGAGCGACCCCGGTGAAGTCGGAGACGTCGTACCCGCCGTCGCGCAGCGGTGACGGGAAGAACGGGGGCAGCCACAGGCAGTCGATACCGAGCCACTGCAGGTAGTCGAGCCGGGAGACGAGACCGCGCAGGTCGCCCGCCCCCGAGCCTGAGGAGTCCGCGAAGGACCGCACCATGACCTCGTAGAACACCGCGGTGCGGTACCACTCGGGATCGTCGGAGAGGCCGACGGTCCGGGCGGGCTCGGGCATCGTGGGCATGCGGCGCGGGGGGAGCGCCGCAAGGGCCATCTGGCCGGTGTGGGGAGGGATCACAGCGACCTCACGTGGATGATGTGCGCCACCTGGCGCAGGGGGTCGAGCCGGACGAAGGGTTCGGTGCCCCAGACCCAGGCCTCGCCCGAGAGCTCGTCGTGCGCGACGAAGGTACTGGTCTGGATGCCGAGGGCGGGCAGGTCGAGGTGGAGCACACCCTCGCTCGTGCCGTGCGGGTCGAGGTTGACGACGACGAGCACCGTGTCGGCCTCGCCCGTGGGGGAGTGCTCGGCCGCGAGGTGCCGGGAGAAGACGACGAGCTGGTCCGAGGACGCGCCGTGGACGGTGAGGTTGCGCAGCTGCCGCAGGGCAGGATGCGTGCGCCGCAGCTCGTTGAGGCGGGTGAGGAGGGTTGCGACGCCGAGCCGGTCGGCGCGCGACCAGTCGCGCGGCTTGAGCTCGTACTTCTCGTTGTCGATGTGCTCCTCGACGCCGGGGCGGGGCACGTTCTCGACGAGCTCGTAGCCCGAGTAGATGCCCCACGTCGGCGCCCCGGTCGCGGCGAGCACGGCACGGACCGCATGGCCGGCGATCCCGCCGTGCTGCAGGTACGGAGGCAGGATGTCGTGGGTCGTCGGCCAGAACGAGGGCCGCGTGAACGAGCCCTCCTCACCGGCGACCTCGGCGAGGTAGGTGCGCACCTCCTCGGCGGTGTTGCGCCAGGTGAAGTACGTGTACGACTGGTGGAAGCCGATGCGCGCGAGCGTCGACATCATCGCGGGCCGGGTGAACGCCTCGGAGAGGAAGAGGACGTCGGGATGGGCCGCCCGGACGTCGGCGAGGAGGCGCTCCCAGAAGTCGAGGGGCTTCGTGTGGGGGTTGTCGACGCGGAACAGCGTGACGCCGTGGTCGATCCACACCTGGACGACGCGGCGGATCTCCGCGTAGATGCCCTCGGGGTCGTTGTCGAAGTTGAGCGGGTAGATGTCCTGGTACTTCTTGGGCGGGTTCTCCGCGTACGCGATCGTGCCGTCCGCACGGGTGGTGAACCACTCCGGGTGCTCGGTCACCCAGGGGTGATCGGGCGAGGCCTGGAGGGCGAGGTCGAGCGCGACCTCGAGCCCCGCGGCGCGGGCAGCCGCGACGAAGTCGTCGAAGTCGTCGAAGGTGCCGAGCTCGGGGTGGATCGCGTCGTGACCGCCCTCGGGGGACCCGATCGCGTACGGCGAGCCCGGGTCGTCCGGTGCGGGCGTGAGGGAGTTGTTGCGCCCCTTGCGGTACGTCGTGCCGATGGGGTGGATCGGAACGAGGTAGACGACGTCGAAGCCCATCTCGGCGATCGCGGGCAGCCGCTCAGCGGCTGTCGCGAACGTCCCCGAGCGCCAACGGTGCGTGCGCGTGTCGAACACGGCGCCCTCGGACCGAGGGAACATCTCGTACCAGGCGCCCGCGAGCGCGAGCTCACGGTCGACGACGAGCGGGTACGTCGGCGTCGTCGTCACGAGATCCCGCAGAGGAGCGGCGTCGAGCGCGGCCCGGACCGGCTGCCCCAAGCCGGCTGCGAGCCGCTCGGACGGTGGCTGGCGGGTGTCGCGCAGCGCCTTGATCGCGGAGGTGAGCGCGGGGCGGACCCCCTTGGGGAGTCGACGGCGCGCACTGGCGCGCTCGAGGACGCGGGCGCCCTCGGCGAGCATGAGCTCGACATCGATGCCGGCGTGCACCTTGATCGCGGCGTCGTGCGCCCATGTGCCGTAAGGGTCGGACCAGGCCTCGACCCGGAAGCCCCACCGCCCGGTCGCATCAGGAACGACCCGCGCCTCGAACCGGTCCATGCCGGGGGAGATGTCGACCATGCGCGCCCGGGAGTGGTCGGTCCCGTCGGGGCGGACGAGGACGGCTGTCGCCGCAACGGCGTCGTGCCCCTCCCGGAAGACGGTGGCGCGGATCGGGACCGCCTCGCCGACGACCGCCTTGGCGGGCCAGCGGCCCTCCTCAGCGACGGGGGAGACGTCTCGCACGGGGATGCGGCCGACTCCGCGCGAGGGCCGCGGCATCGGATCGTCGAGGTTGCTCACAGCACCAACCTATCGAGAGGCCGCGGGACCTCGCGCCCTGGGAGGTCCGGCGCGCCGTCCGGCGACGAGTCTGCGCCCAGGTCAGGCGGGGGAGAGGTAGAGCCGCATCGAGAGCGGCTCCAGCTCGACTCCCTCGCCCGGGGTGGCGTGCAGTCCGTTCGTCACGGCGGCGGTGGCTCGGTCGGCCGGGTGCTCCCAGGTGCTGTCCCAGGCGAGCTCCCAGCGCGTCGCGGCGCGCGGCGTCCCCAGGGCCTCGTCGACGTGCTCGTCGGGTGGCGGGGCGGCGACGACGACCGTCACGGGGTCGAGGCCGCCGTTGATGAGGACGAGGGCGTCCGCCGACCCCGGAGAGTGGTCCGGGGCGGTGCGGAGCATCTGGAGCACACGCTCGGCCGGGTCGTGCCAGCGGTCGTGGTCGAAGTCCTCGCCCTCGGCACCGAACCATGCGAGGTCGATCCTGCCGTCGGGGCGCCGGCCCTGGTAGAAGGCCGTCGGGCGCAGGACGGGGTGCTCGGCGCGCAGGTGCAGGAGGTGGCGCGTCGTCGAGAGCAGGTCGCGTCGCCACGGGGACAGGTCCCAGGACAGCCATGAGATCGGGTTGTCCTGGCAGTACGCGTTGTTGTTCCCGTGCTGGGTGCGCCCGAGCTCGTCGCCTGCGGTGAGCATCGGCGTCCCGGCCGACAGCAGCAGGGTCCCGACGAGGTTGCGCATCGAGCGACGACGGAGCGGAAGGATCTCCGCACCGAGGTCGTCGTCCTCGACGGCGCCCTCGACGCCATGGTTCCAGGAGTTGTTCGAGCCCGAGCCGTCGCGATTGTCCTCGCGGTTGGCCTCGTTGTGCTTGTGGTCGTAGGAGACGAGGTCCGCGAGCGTGAAGCCGTCGTGCGCGGTGATGAAGTTCACCGAGGCGACGGGGCGGCGCACGAGGTGCGGGTCGCCGTAGCCGAAGAGGTCGACCGAGCCCGCGAGCCGCGTCGCGAGCTCGCGCACGCCGTGCCCGGGGCGGCCGTGCGAGGCCTGGCCCGCATCGGTGAGCCAGAACTGGCGGACGGCGTCGCGGTAGCGGTCGTTCCACTCTGCGAAGGGCGGTGGGAACTGTCCCGTCCGCCAGCCGCCGGGTCCGACGTCCCACGGCTCGGCGACGAGCTTGCGGCGCGAGAGCACCGGGTCGGTCTGGAGGGCGACGAGGAAGGGGTGGTCGTCCCGGAACCCGTCCTCACCCCGGCCGAGCGCGACCGCGAGGTCGAAGCGGAAGCCGTCCACCCCGACGACCTCGGACCAGTAGCGCAGGGAGTCGAGCGCGAGGGCGACGACGGCGGGACGGCGGAAGTCGAGGGTGTTGCCGCAGCCGGTGACGTCCGCGAGCCGCGCGGGCGACCCGCCGTCGTGCAGGTAGTACCCGGCGCAGTCGAGCCCGCGTAGCGACAGGTGCGGCCCGTCCTCGCCGCCTTCGCACGTGTGGTTGTAGACGACGTCGAGCAGCACCTCGATCCCCGCTGCGTGCAGCGCGGCGATCGACTCCTGCAGCTCAGCAAGCACGGCGTGGGCCCCGGCCTCCTGCGCCTGCGGGCTCGCGTACGTCGGTTCCGGGGCGAAGAACCCGAGGGTGTTGTAGCCCCAGTAGTTGCCCATGCCCTTGCGGACGAGCCACGGCTCGGACGCGGACGCGTGGATCGGGAGCAGCTCGAGCGTCGTCACGCCGAGGTGGAGGAGGTGGTCGATCGTCGCGGGGTGACCCAACGCTGCGTAGCTGCCACGGAGCTCGGCCGGGACGCTCTCGAGCTGCTGCGTGAGGCCACGGACGTGCGCCTCGTAGACGACCGTGCGGTCCCAGGGGACCCGCGGGCGGTCGTCCGTGACCGGCTCAGGGGCTGGCAGCACGACGCCGAGCGGGACCCAGGGGGCGGAGTCGCGGTCGTCGGGCTCGCCCCAGGGGTCGCCCGCGCCCTCGTCGTCGACGATGTGCCCGTAGATCTCCGGGCGGACGACGAGCGGGCCGTCGATGCCGCGGGCGTAGGGGTCGAGCAGCAGCTTCGCAGGGTTGTGCCGGAGGCCGGCGTCGGGGTCCCAGGCGCCGTGCACCCGGAAGCCGTAGCGCTGACCGGCCTCGACGTCGTCGACCCGCGCGCTCCACACGCCGAGCACGGGGCCGTCGAGCGGGATCGTGCGCCGGGTCGTCACGCGCGGCTCGGTCGGGGCCGACCTGTCGACGTCGACGAGGCAGAGGTCGACGCGTGTGGCGTGCGGAGCGCGCACCGACACCTCGAGGGTTCCGTCCACCAGGCTGGCGCCGAGCGGGGGCAGCTCCACGGGTATGGCAGGCAGGACCGCGCCGGGGGCGGGGTCCTGGCTCGCGCGAGCTGCTGCGTCGGGGGCTGACACGGCATCCATTGTCGCAAACGATCTCGACCGCGCCTGACCACGGGACGGAACGGACCTCGTGGCGTCGCGCGGGCCCGGGTAGTGTCCTCGGGGTGAAGATCGTCGTCTGCGTCAAGCACGTCCCGGACATCCAGGCCGACCGCCGGTTCACCGAGAGCGGTCTCGTCGACCGCACCGGCGGCGACGGCACGATCAACGAGCTCGACGAGAACGCCCTCGAGGCGGCCGTGAGCCTCGTCGAGTCGCTCGACGGCGACGACCACGAGATCGTCGTCCTCAGCGTCGGTCCCGCCGATGCCGAGGACGCGGTGCGCCGCGGGCTGCAGATGGGCGCGCAGACCGGAGTGCTCGTCTCGGACGACGCGATCGAGGGTTCGGACGTCTTCGCGACGGCCGCGCTGCTCGCGGCGGCGATCCGGCAGATCGGCGAGGTCGACCTCGTCGTCACGGGGATGGCGGCGCTCGACTCGCTCACCTCACTGCTTCCGTCGACGCTCGCCGCAGCGCTCGACCTGCCCGCGCTCACGCTCGCGTCGTCGGTGACGCTCGCGGACGGCACGGTCACGGTGACGCGCAGCCGCGGTCAGGTCTCCGAGACGCTCTCGGCGGCGCTGCCCGCGCTCGTGTCGGTGACCGACCAGGCCAACGCCCCCCGGTACCCCAACTTCAAGATGATCATGGCGGCGCGCAAGGCGCCCGTGACGACGCTCACCGTGGCGGACCTCACCCCGCACGGGCTCGAGCCAGCCGCCCTCGGGCTGGCCGGTGCGCGCTCCGAGGTGCTCGAGGCCGCCCCCCGCCCTGCGCGCGAGGACCGCGTCCTCGTCCACGACGACGGCACCGCCGCGAGCCGCCTCGTCGCCTATCTCGCCGAGCGCTCGCTGCTCTGAGCGTCGCCAGACGCGCGTCCCCGACGCCGTCGCACGCCGTCCGCGTCCCGCACGACCCGCACCAGGAGAGCAGCCCACGATGTCGACCGCAGCCGGACCCGTCCTCGTCCTCGCCGACCACCACCTCGTCGACGGCGTTGCCTCGCCGCGCGCAAGCGTGCTCGAGCTCCTCGCCCTCGCCCGGGGGCTCGTCGCCGACCAGGCGGTCGAGGTCGTCTGGGCGGACGACGGCACTGCCGACCTCACGGGCGCGCTGGAGACGTTCGGCGCCCACGGCGTCGGTCGGGTGCATCGGGTGACCGGGGCCGAGGACCTCGCCCCGGTCGTCGGCAGCGCGCTTGCGGCACTCGCCGCGCGGCTGGACTCGCGGATCGTCCTCGCGCCCGCCTCGTTCACCGCTGCGGAGGTCCTCGCCCGCTTCGGCGTCGTCACCGGCGCTGGCGTCGTCGTCGACGCGACCGGCCTCGAGGTGAGCGGCGACGGGGTCGTCGCGACGAAGGACGCGTTCACCTCGACGTGGACGACGCGCTGCGCGATCCGCACGGCGGTCGCCGCCGTCTCCGTGAAGCCCGGTGCCGCGGTCGCACAGCCGGCGCCGACCTCGAGCGCGCCCGAGCTCCTCACCTCCGACGTCGGTGCCCTCGACGGCGTCCGGCTGCCGGCCCGGGTCGCAACGGTCGTCGCGCGGGAGGTCGAGGCCGAGGCCTCGGGCCCGAGCCTCGCCGAGGCCCAGGTCGTCGTCGTCGGCGGGCGCGGCACGGGAGGCGACTTCGCCCCGGTGCGCGAGCTCGCCGCCGCACTCGGAGGTGCGGTCGGGGCGACCCGTGTCGCCACCGATGAGGGGTGGATCGGCCACGAGGCGCAGATCGGCCAGACCGGCGTGACCGTCTCGCCGCGCCTGTACATCGGGGCGGGCGTCTCCGGTGCGGTGCACCACCGCGGCGGCATGCAGTCGGCCGGGACGATCGTCGCGATCAACGACGACGCGGACTCGCCGATCTTCGAGATCGCCGACTTCGGCATCGTGGGGGACCTCTTCGCCGTGCTGCCCCAGATCACCGCCGAGGTGCGCGCCGCCCAGGGGCGGTGACGCACGCGCCGGTGCGGGACGCGGTGAGCCTGGTGCGGAACGCACTGAGCCCGGTGCGGAACGCACTGAGCCCGGTGCGGGACGCGGGGAGCGCCGGCGCCCGAGTCAGGACAGGCCGCGCAACCAGGTGAGGGCCTCGACCGCCTGGGCGCACTGGAAGGCCCGCAGGTTCGGGATGTTGAGGGGCGCGGGCACGAGGGAGTCGTAGGCGAGCTGCCCCGCAACCGCGGCGAGCACCGACCGCAGATCCCGTACGTCGACGCTCGAGGCGAGCGGCTGCGCGGCGAAGAGCTCCTGCGCGTCACCCCCGCCCTGCATCGCGACGCTCGGCAGCATCGAGACGAGGTCGAACCACGGTGCACCGACGCACGCGTGCGGCCAGTCGATGACCGACGTGCGCGGTCCGTCGAGCAAGATGTTGTCCGCGCGCAGGTCGCCGTGGACGAGCGCCTCGCCCTCGACCGCGCTCGCCGCGCCCTGCTCGAGATCGATGAGCGCGTCGAGGTGCGTCACGGCCCACGTCCCGAGCGCCCCCGCGCTGTGCGCGACCGACTCGGCGCCGCCAGGTGCCCCGGTGCTCACGAGCCCGTCCCCGTCGCGGATCGCCGCCCAGCCGCGGAACTGCGCGCCGAAGATCTCGCGCGCGCTGCCCAGGCCGTGACCGGGCAAGGGACGGCACCGGGAGAGCTCGTCGACGATGGCGAGGCACCTCGTGAGGTCGGCCGGGCGCCAGGGGAGCTCGGGGGAGCGTCCGCGGACCGCCTCGAAGCCGAGGACGACCCACTCGTCGTCGTCGGCGGACCACAGGAGCCGCGGTGCGTGCGCCTCCGGCGGGAGGGCGGCGGCGGCGATGATCTCGCGTCGCGCGAGGACGGGCGAGCCGGGGTTCTGCTCGGGGGAGACCGCCTTGACGAAGAGCTCGTGGCCGTCCGACGTCTCCACGATCGCGGCGTACCCGGGGCTGAATCCGCTCGTCGAGGAGGTCTCGGCCACGACGGCGCCGCCGCAGAGCTCGTTGATCGTCGCCCGCACGTGCCGGGGCAGGTCGCCCCACGCGAGCCGCGAGCCCGAGAACGCGACCGGCCCGGCGCTCGTGTCGCCCGAGCCGTCGTCGGGCTGGTGACCGTATCCCTCGTAGGCGCTCGGGGCGGGCTGCGCCGGGGCAGGGGCCTGCGACGGCTGAGGACCGTCGGCGGAAGGCACGAGGTCATCTTGCCAAACGACCGGGCGGTCAGGGGCACGACGCGGTCAGGACGCGCCGTGAGCCTTCGTAGGATGGCCTCGTGACGGCCTACCTCGACCACGCCGCGACGACCCCGATGCGGCCTGCAGCCGTGGCGGCGGTCGCAGCCGAGCTCTGCGAGGTCGGCAACCCGTCGTCGCTGCACGCCGCTGGCAGGGCGCGTCGACGCACGGTGGAGGAGTCCCGGGAGCGGGTCGCGGCCGCGTTGGGCGCCCGGCCGAGCGAGGTCGTCTGGACCGCAGGCGGGACCGAGGCCGACAACCTCGCAGTCAAGGGGCTGTTCTGGGCCCGTCGGACGCACGACCCTGCGCGCCGACGGATCCTCGTCTCCGCGGTCGAGCATCATGCGGTGCTCGACCCGGCCTTCTGGATGGCGGAGCACGCGAGTGCCGAGATCGTCCTGCTGCCCGTCGACGCGTCCGGTCGGGTCGACGTCGACGCCCTCACGGCCGAGCTCGCCGCGCACGCGGAGCACGTCGCGCTCGTGTCCGTCATGACGGCGAACAACGAGGTCGGCACGATCCAGCCGATCGCGGAGGTGGTCGCGGCGGCGCGTCGCCACGGCGTCCCGGTGCACGCGGACGCGGTGCAGTCGGCCGGGCACGTCCCGATCGACTTCGGCGCGAGCGGGCTCGACGCGATGACGGTCTCGGGGCACAAGGTGGGAGGCCCCCCTGGCGTCGGTGCGTTGCTCGTCACGCGCACGCTCGAGCTCACGCCCGTGCTGCACGGCGGGGGGCAGGAGCGTGGGGTGCGGTCCGGCACGGTCGACGCCGTCGGGACACGAGGGTTCGCCGTCGCGCTCGAGGAGGCCGTCGCCGAGGTCGGCACGACCGACGGGACCCTCCGGGTCGCGGCGCTGCGAGACCGGCTCGTCGCAGGGGTCCGGGCCGCGGTGCCGGACGCCGTCCTGCGCGGCCCGGACCCGGGCACGGAAGCGTTCGCGGGCGAGCTGCGGCTGCCCGGGAACGCGCACTTCACCTTCCCGGGGTGCGAGGGGGACTCGCTGCTCTACCTGCTCGACTCGGCAGGCATCGAGGCGTCGACGGGCAGCGCGTGCCAGGCCGGGGTTCCGCAGCCGAGCCACGTGCTGCTCGCGATGGGGCTCGACGAGGCCGATGCGCGCGGCGCGCTGCGCTTCTCTCTCGGTCACACGTCGACCACGGCCGACGTCGACGCGGTGCTCGACGCGCTTCCGGACGTCGTCGCACGGGCCCGCGCCGCAGGCAAGGTCCGCGCCCGCTGACACCCTGAGCGAGACGTAGGCTGTCGCACGTGCGTGTGCTTGCAGCTCTGTCCGGCGGGGTCGACTCCGCCGTCGCCGCGGCGCGCGCAGTCGACGCCGGCCACGACGTCGTGGGGGTGCACATGGCACTGTCCCGGACCCGGGACCAGATGCGCACAGGGTCCCGCGGCTGCTGCTCGATCGAGGACGCGGGAGACGCGCGACGGGCCGCCGACGTCCTCGGGATCCCGTACTACGTCTGGGACCTCTCGCAGGACTTCGAGGACACGGTCGTCGCGGACTTCCTCGCCGAGTACTCCGCGGGCCGTACCCCCAACCCCTGTGTCCGCTGCAACGAGCACGTGAAGTTCCGGTCGTTGCTCGAGCGCGGGCTCGCGCTCGGCTTCGACGCGGTGTGCACGGGCCACTACGCCCGGGTCGGCGCCGGGCCGGACGGCCTCGAGCTGCACCGTGCCGCGGACGCGGCCAAGGATCAGTCGTACGTGCTCGCCGTCATCGGGCCCGAGCGGCTCGATCGCGTCCTGTTCCCGCTGGGCGACGTCGTGAGCAAGGAGGAGGTCCGCGCGGAGGCGGCCTCCCGTGGGCTCGCCGTCTCCGAGAAGCCGGACTCGTACGACATCTGCTTCGTCGCGGACGGTGACACGCGCGGCTTCCTCAGGAGGCGGCTCGGCGCGCAACCCGGGGACGTCGTCGACACCTCGGGCGAGGTGCTCGGCACGCACGACGGCGCGTACGGCTACACCGTCGGCCAGCGCAAGGGCCTGGCCATCGGTCGCCCCGCCCCCGACGGCAAGCCCCGGTACGTGCTCGAGATCGAACCGGTGCGCAACCGGGTCGTCGTGGGCTCGGCGGCCGAGCTCGGCGTCGACGCCGTCGAGGCGGACGCCGCCGTGTGGGTCGGGGACCTGCCGCCCGACGGCGCGGGCCTGCGCGTCCAGGTGCGGGCTCACGGCGACGCGGTCGACGCGCGCGTCGAGGCGGGGCCGGGAGACACGTTCACCGCGGTCGTCGAGGGCCGGTTGCAGGCAGTTGCCGCAGGGCAGTCGCTCGTCGTCTACGCCGGGACGCGCGTTCTCGCGCAGGG
>JAFABT010000014.1 GCA_023425905.1 Actinomycetes bacterium
GCCACAGCGTGGGCGCTTCGACGGTCATGCGGCACCGCCCGGCGTGGGCGCCGGGGGTGTCCCGTCGCCGGCGTCGCCCACCTGAGGCTCGGGCGCGCCGGGCGGGCCCTCGTGCGCGGCATGCCGCACCTCGGAGCCGCCCTCGGGGAACAGACCCTCGGGGGTGCCCTTGCCGTCCCACGTGAGGAGGTTGACCCGGGCACGAGGCTCGTCGATCGCGTCGGCCGTCTGCCGCTCCTGCAGGACGTGGAAGTTCTCGACCGTCGCCCGCAGCGGCTTGCCGCTCGAGGAGCCGAAGGGGCCGCCGCGCGGGCCGCCCATCCCGGGGCCGCCGTCGACGTCGAGCGAGCAGCCGGAGCCGAGCTCCTCGAGCTCGCGCGCCGTCTCCGCGTGCGCCGTCGGGATGACGTAGCGGTCCTCGTACTTCGCGATCGCGAGCAGCTCGTACATCTCCTCGATCGTCGCGGCGTCCATCCCGACCGAGGCGGCGATCCGCTCGTCCTGCTCGACGCCGAGGTTGACGTTGCGCATGTGCGAGCGCATCGCGGCGAGCCGCTGCAGCGACGCGACGACGGGCCCCGTGTCGCCCGCCGAGAACAGCCCGGCGAGGTACTCCACGGGGATGCGCAGCTGGTCGATCGCGTGGAACAGCGTCGGCGCGTCCTCGCCGTCGTTCCCGGTGTCGGCGACGACGTCGACGACGGGCGAGAGCGGCGGGACGTACCAGACCATCGGCAGCGTGCGGTACTCCGGGTGCAGCGGCAGCGCGACCTCGAAGCGCGAGATGAGCGCCCACACCGGGGAGCGCTGCGCGGCGAGGATCCAGTCCTCCGCGATGCCGGACGCCCGCGCGGCCTCGATGACCTCCGGGTCCTCGGGGTCGAGGAACACCGCACGCTGCGCGTCGAGCAGGTCCTTCTCGTCGGGCGTCGCCGCCGCCTCGAGCACCTTGTCCGCGTCATAGAGCACGAGCCCGATGTAGCGCAGCCGGCCCACGCACGTCTCCGAGCAGACGGTCGGCTGGCCGACCTCGAGGCGCGGGTAGCACATCGTGCACTTCTCGGCCTTGCCGGTCTTGTGGTTGAAGTAGACCTTCTTGTACGGGCAGCCGGTCACGCACATCCGCCAGCCGCGGCACTGGTCCTGGTCGACGAGGACGATGCCGTCCTCCTCGCGTTTGTACATCGCCCCCGACGGGCAGGACGCGACGCACGACGGGTTGAGGCAGTGCTCGCAGATGCGCGGCAGGTAGAACATGAACGACTGCTCGAACTCCGCCTCGACCCGCTTCTCCATCGTGCGGAGGACCGGGTCCTGCTGCATCGTCTCGCCCGCGCCGCCGAGGTTGTCGTCCCAGTTCGCCGACCAGCGAATCGCCATGTCGTCACCCGTGATGAGCGACGTCGGGCGCGCGACGGGCGTGTGCTCGCCCTGCGGGGCCGAGATGAGCGTGTCGTAGTCGTACGTCCATGGCTCGTAGTAGTCGGAGATCTCCGGAAGCACGGGGTTGGAGAAGATCGACGCGAGCTTGGAGAACCTGCCGCCGGCCTTGAGCTTGAGCCGGCCGCGCCGCGTGAGCTCCCACCCGCCCTTCCAGCGGTCCTGGTCCTCGTACGTCCGCGGGTAGCCGATCCCGGGCCGCGTCTCGACGTTGTTGAACCACACGTACTCCATGCCGGAGCGGTTCGTCCACGCCTGCTTGCACGTGACCGAGCACGTGTGGCAGCCGATGCACTTGTCGAGGTTCATCACCATCGACATCTGCGCCATGACCCGCATCAGTACGTCACCTCCTGGTTGCGACGACGGATCGTCGTCACCTCGTCGCGCTGGTTGCCCGTCGGGCCGAGGTAGTTGAAGGCGAACGAGAGCTGCGCGTAGCCCCCGACGAGGTGGCTCGGCTTGAGCAGGACCCTCGTGAGCGAGTTGTGGATGCCGCCGCGCAGACCGGAGGTCTCCGACCGCGGCACGTCCACCGTGCGGTCCTTCGCGTGGTACATGAACACCGTGCCCTCGGGCATGCGGTGGGACACGATCGCCCGAGCCACGACGACGCCGTTGCGGTTGTAGGACTCGACCCAGTCGTTGTCCCGCACCTCGATCTTCGCCGCGTCCTGCGGCGACATCCAGATCGTCGGGCCGCCGCGCGACAGCGCGAGCATGAAGAGGTTGTCCTGGTACTCCGAGTGGATCGACCACTTCGAGTGCGGCGTCAGGTATCGCACCGCGACCTCCGCGTGCCCCTCGGACGCGCGGGTCCCCGTCGGGGCGGTCGAGCCGACCTTCGCGTCGCCGAACAGCCGGTGCATGTCGAGCGGCGGCCGGTAGACCGGGAGCGCCTCCCCGAGCTCCGTCATCCAGTCGTGGTCGAGGTAGAAGTGCTGGCGTCCCGTGAGGGTGTGCCACGGCCGGGCGTGCTCGATGTTGATCGTGAACGCCGTGTACCGCCGCCCGCCGTGCTCCGAACCCGACCACTCCGGGGAGGTGAGGACCGCCACCGGCCGCGCCTGGACGTCGGCGAAGCGGATGCGCTGGCCCTCGTTGTCCTCGGCGAGCTGGGCGATCCGCGTGCCCGTGCGGCTCTCGATGTCCCGGAAGCCCTGGACGGCGAGGCGCCCGTTCGTCGTGCCCGAGAGCGCGAGGATCGTCTCGCACACCTGCTGGGCCGTCTCGAGGCGGGGTCTGCCGACGGACACACCCGTCGGGCCCGTGCCGGGACGCACCGTGCCGTTGCGCTCGCCGAGCTCGGTGACCTCCTGGGCCGGATCGAACTTCACCTGCTTCGTCACCATGCCGAGCTTCGCCGTGAGCGGGCCGAGCGCCGCCCACTTCTCGCCGATCTGGGTGTAGTCCCGCTCGACGACGACGAGCTTCGGCATCGTCACGCCCGGCTCCCATCCGACGTGCTCCGGGACCGCGCCGTGCGGGTAGGCGAGCTCGTCGGGGGTGTCGTGCAGAAGCGGCACCGCGACGAGGTCCTCCCGCGCCTCGAGGTGCCCGACCGCGAGCCGCGAGACCTCCTTCGCGAGCAGCGCGTAGATGTCGAAGTCCGTCTTCGTCTGCCACGGCGGGTTGATCGCCGGGTTGAACGAGTGGACGAAGGGGTGCATGTCCGTCGTCGACAGGTCGTACTTCTCGTACCAGGTCGCGGCCGGGAGGACGACGTCGGAGAACAGCGTCGTCGACGTCATGCGGAAGTCGCTCGTGACGAGCAGGTCGAGCTTGCCGCGGGGCGCCTCCTCCCGCCACGTCATCGTCTTCGGGCGACGCTCGGGCCCCGACTCGCCCGCGAGCACCGCGGAGTCCGTGCCGAGCAGGTGCCGCAGGAAGTACTCGTTGCCCTTGCCCGACGAGCCGAGGATGTTGGCCCGCCACACGTTGAGCACCCGGGGGAAGTTCGCCGGGTCGTCCGGGTCCTCGCACGCGAACCGCAGCCGGCCGGCCGTGAGTTCGTCGACGACGTGCTGGGCCGGTTCCTTGCCCGCCTCGCGCGCCTCGGTGACGAGGTCGAGCGGGTTGCGGTCGAAGGTCGGGTAGCTCGGCATCCAGCCGCGCTTCGCGGACTCGACTAGGCAGTCCGCCGTCGTCCGGCCCGAGAACGTGCCCTCCGCGAGCGGGGAGGCGAGCGCATCGGCGGGCAGACCGTCGTAGCGCCACTGGTCCGTCGCGAGGTACCAGTACGCCGTGCCGATCATCTGGCGCGGCGGTCGCGCCCAGTCGAGCCCGCCCGCGTACTGCGCCCACCCGGTGACCGGGCGGCACTTCTCCTGGCCGACGTAGTGCGCCCAGCCACCGCCGTTGACCCCCTGGCAGCCCGTCATCGCCGTGAGGGCGAGGAAGGTGCGGTAGATCGTGTCGGAGTGGAACCAGTGGTTCGTGCCGGCGCCCATGAGGATCATCGAGCGGCCGCCCGAGTCCTCAGCGTTCTGCGCGAACTCCCGCCCGATGCGCTCGGCCGTCGCGGCGGGGACGGAGGTGATCTCCTCCTGCCACGCCGGCGTGCCCGGCGTCGTCGGGTCGTCGTAGCCGGTCGGCCACGTGCCCGGCAGGTCGAGCTCCGCCCGGGCGACGCCGTACTGCGCGAGCATGAGGTCGAAGACGGTCGTGACGAGCTCGCCATCGACCTCGAGGACGGGCACCCCGCGCCGCACGACGCCGGAGCCGCCCGTGTGACGGCCCTGCTCGACCGTGCCGGGGACGGCGCCGTCGCCCGACGCGTCAGCGGGGGCGACGTCGAAGCGCGGCAGGTCAAGCGCGACGGTCCGGCCGTCCCAGCCGGCGACGTCCGCGATCGACATCTGCGGGTCGAGGTCGCCCAGCTCGAGGTTCCACGTCCCGGCCTTCGCCGGGTCGAAGCGGTGCCCGAGCGTGCCGCCCGGCACGACGGGCGAGCCGTCGGCGTCGAGGACGACCGTCTGGAACGCCGCGTCACGGTCGGACGACGCGGCAGCGAGGTCCGCCGCGGTGAGGAACTTGCCCGGCACGAACGCGCCGTCACGCGCCTTGAGCCGGATGAGGTGCGGGGCGTCCGTGAACCTCTTCATGTAGTCGACGAAGCGGGGCGTGCGCCGGGCGACGTGGAACTCCGTGAGGATGACGTGCCCCATGGCCATCGCGAGCGCACCGTCCGTCCCCGGGTGCGGGGCGAGCCAGTCGTCGGCGAACTTCGTGTTGTCCGCGTAGTCGGGGGAGACGGTGACGACCTTCTGGCCGCGGTAGCGCGCCTCCGTCATGAAGTGCGCGTCCGGCGTCCGGGTCACGGGGACGTTCGAGCCCCACATCATGAGGTACGACGCGTTCCACCAGTCGGCCGACTCGGGTACGTCGGTCTGGTCGCCGAACACCTGCGGCGAGGCCACGGGCAGGTCCGCGTACCAGTCGTAGAACGAGAGCATCGCGCCGCCGAGCATCGACACGAAGCGGGCGCCCGCGCCGTGCGACACCATCGACATCGCGGGGATGGGGGAGAATCCCGCGATGCGGTCCGGACCGTAGGTCTTCGCCGTGTGGACGTGGGCGGCCGCGACGATCTCCGCAGCCTCCTGCCACGTCGCGCGCACGAGCCCGCCCTTGCCGCGGGCCGACTTGTACGAGCGCGCGGTCTCGGGGTCGTCTGTGACCTCGGCCCAGGCGAGCACCGGGTCCCCGAGCCGCTGCTTCGCTTCGCGGTAGACGCGCAGCAGCGCGCCGCGGACGTAGGGGTAGCGGATCCGCGTCGGGGAGTACGTGTACCAGGAGAACGCGGCGCCACGCGGACAGCCGCGGGGCTCGTACTCGGGCGAGCCGGGCCCGACGGAGGGGTAGTCGGTCTGCTGCGTCTCCCACGTGATGATGCCGTTCTTCACGTAGACCTTCCACGAGCACGAGCCCGTGCAGTTGACGCCGTGGGTCGACCGGACGACCTTGTCGTGCGACCACCGGTCCCGGTAGAACGCGTCGCCCGCGCGGCCTCCCTCGAGGAACACTGCGCGGAGGTCGTCCGACACCGTGCCCTTGCGCAGCCGGGAGCCGACGCGGACGAGCGCGTCGACGAGCGGGTTGTCGAGGCCTGCTTCGACCGGGGTGGGTGTGGTCGCCATGTCTCTCCCTCAGGTGCCGCGGGGTCGCGCTCGGTCGGTCGGGTCAGCTTGGGTGCGGGGCTCCGGGTCGGGCGTAGTTCTGCCAGGTGAGCCAGGTGCAGAACGCGAAGAACACGGCGGCCCCGATGAAGAACGCGCGCGGCGACCACAGGGACAGCGCCATGCCGACGAGGAAGGGGCCGAAGGCCGCGATCGCGGACGTGAACCCGATGACGCCGCCGGCCCGACGACGGTCGAAGATCATCGGCATCTGCTTGAACGTGCCGGCGTTGCCGATCCCCGCGAAGGTGAAGATCGCGAGCATCCCGCCGAGGAACCAGCCGAACTGGCTCACGTCCGTCGGGCTGAGGAAGAACACCGTGAACACGGTCGAGATCGTCATCCCGATCCCGGCGACGAGGGTCCACACGGCACCGCCGAACCGGTCGCACAGGGGGCCCCACGCGGCGCGGGTGATCGACCCGAGCAGGGGCCCGATGAAGGCGAACTTCAGCGGGTCGGGGGCGTTCTCGAAGCTGCCGAACTCCGCGATCGTGAGGAGCCCGAGCTGCGCCGCAAAGCCGGAGAACGCGCCGAAGGTCATGAGGTAGACGGCCGTCATCACCCAGGTCTGCTTGAGCCGGAAGATGTCGAGCTGGTCGCGGAAGCTCGCCTTGATCGGCACTCGGCGCAGGACGATCGCGGAGAGCACGATGCCGAGCGCGACCCAGGGCACGAGGACGAACGCGACCTGGTGCAGCCACATGTGACTGCCGTCAACGGTCTGCTGCGGGGTGAGGACGGCCGTGCCGAGCAGGCCGAACCCGACGACCCACGGGCCGAGCAGCTGGACGAGGCTCACGCCGAAGTTGCCGATGCCCGCCTGCAGACCGAGCGCCGTCCCCGACATCCGCTTGGGGAAGAAGTAGCTCGTCGACGGCATGAAGCCTGCGAACGCCCCACCCCCGATGCCGGTGATGAACGCGAGGACGAGCAGCGTCGCGTACGGCGTCGACGCGTCACGGACCGCGAAGGTCCACCCGAGGATCGGGAGGATGAGGAGCGTCGTCGACCCGCCCACGAGGGTGCGGGTTCCGACGATGGGCGGCAGGAACATGAAGATGAGCCGCATGAGGCCGCCCGCGAGGCCCGGGAGGGCGACGAGCCAGTAGAGCTCGTTGGCCGACAGGTCGAAGCCGACGCTGTTGAGCCGTGGGGCGATCGCCGAGACGAGGTACCACACCATGAACGCGAGGGTGAGGTTGTACGTCGTCACCCACAGCGTCCGCCAGGCGAGGCGCTTGTCCCAGGTGGACGCCTCTTCGGGGTTCCAGTTCGACAGGTCGCGCGCGAGGTCCGATCCGGTGGTGGTGGCCATGTGCACTCCCGGTGAGCGATCGTCCAGCGCCCCGTCGACGCCTCGAGCCCAGCATGACCGGGCTGATCACAGCGGCGTCGTCGTCGACGCCGTGCAAAATCCACCGTAGCGACTCACGGCGGGCCATGCGCGCCTTCGCCGCGCCTCAGGACGCGGAGTTTCGCTCCCGCAGGGACAGCGTGCAGTGCTCCTGCCCGACGAAGGGCTCGAGCCGGTCAACCTCGTGGCTGCCGGCGACCTGGTCGAGCACGCCCTGGGCGAGCTGGACGTGGATGCGGCAGACGACGTCCTGCTGCGCCTGCGCGAGCGCGAGGAACGGGCAGCGCCACAGGTGGAAGGTGCGCTCGCTCGGGTCGTACACGGGGTCGAAGCCGATCCGGTCGAGATGCGCCTCGAGGGCGAGGATGTCGCGATCGGCGTCGTCGGGAGCCGGGGCCGGGGCGGGGATCTGCGTCGAGGACGGGACGGCGGGATGGGCCGGGCTGGACGCCGCAATGGTCGGGGCGGCGCCGATCGGTTCACTGCCCACCGCCTCGTCGCGCTGGCTCGCCATGACGGAGGCGACGACGCGGGCCTGGGCGATGCCCGCTTCGAGCCGACGCAGCGCGTCGGGGTCGGCGGCGACGTCCGCGGCCGACGTCGCGCGGTAGACCATGCGCGGCCGGCCCCGCACGGTGCGGACCTCGGGCTGGCTGCGGACGAAGTCGACCGAGAGGAGCATCGTGAGGTGCTCCCGCACCGTGTTCGGGTGGAGGCCCGTCGCCTCCGCGAGGTCGGAGATGTGGGACGGTCCGCGCTCCAGCAGCACGGCGAGCAACGTCACGCGGCTCGCCGAGGCGAGCGCGCGCCCAGCCTCGGATCGGCGCAGCGTCATAGCACCCATTGTCGGGACGTTTCCCCTGCGCCCCGGGCCGTTGGTCCCTGTCAGCCGGGCGCGAGCAGGTGCGTTCGCCGTTCGACGACCTCGACGGGATCAGCGGTCACATCCGTCGTGATCGTGCCGTCGACGTCGCGCCACGAGCCGGAGTCGACGCGGAAGCGCGCGGCCCACGTCGTCGCGAGCGACGTCGCGAACGTGCCCGTCTGGTCGTACATGCGGTGGACGGTGAAGTCCGGCCAGGGTGCTCCCGGGTCGTTGCCCGTCCAGGTCGTCCCGTCGCCGAAGTCCCAGTCCTGGGCGACGGGGCGCACGACGACGTCGACCGTGTGTCCCGCGACCCGTGCGGAGAACCCCTGCTCGCCAGCATCGGGAGCGTGGAACACCGTCTCGATGTTCACCAAGGCCTTCCCACCCCCGGGCTGGACGACGATCGAGGGAACCGCCACGGGCAGCCGCTCGACCTCGCGGATCGTGAGCTCGACCTCGCCCTCGCGATCCCCCGGGCACGACCACGGCGACACGAGGACCCACCTCGTCCACGACCCGCCGTCGAGCCGCTCACGACGCGCGAGGGGCGTGAGCGGATCCTCATCATCCGCGCACTCCATGATCGGCGCGGTCACCCACTCTCCCCGCCAGCACGGCCTGTCAGACGAATCCGTCGTGATCGTGCACCCCGTCGTGCGCGCGTACTCGATGCCGAGATCGACGAGGTTGATCTCCTTGAAATTGAGGTCGCCGCCGATCTCGTAGGCGTTCCTGTCGTCATCTTCGTCAACGCCGATGTCCTGCGTGGGCACGGCCGCCGCCAAGGCCACGATCAGGCTCACGAGGGCACGCGAGACACCGATAGGTCGAGTCATGACTTACCGGAACCGTCGACATCGATGTCCTCGACAAGCCACCCCTCGTTCGACCACAAGAGCCCGGCCAGACCTGTGAACTTCCGGGTCTTTCCCGACTCGGACGTCACCTCGCCCGAGTCGTCGACCACCTCCCACGGCTCCTCGCGCAACTCGAAACGGAAAACCTGCGCACCGCTCGACGCCGTCGTGGCGTACTCAACCTTCTTGACGAGGATCCGGCCCCCCTGGGCGGCCTCGCCCTCCTCACGGAGAGCGTCGGCGCGCTCACGAGAGGATTGGCAGTAGGGGCACTCCGGTGCCGAGATCTTCTCCAAAGGACGTGTATCACCGGTGCGATACGCATAGCTACGCACGTCGAAGAAGTACTGCAACGCCTTCTTCGCTCCGGCTGTGCTGTCCTCGTCGGCGCCCTTGGGCTTCGTGGGGGCCGACGGCTTCGGGGTCGGCGACGGTGACGGGCTGGGCGGAACCTCCGGCGGTGCGGGCGCCGCGCTCGGACTCGTCGTCACCGGCGCGGCCTCGGTCGACCCGGTGCACCCGGCCGCGAGGCACACGACCGCGACGAGCCCGGCTGCCACGCGGACATTCCACACATTTCCCCTGCGCATGCCGACGAATCTAGCGGCTCCGCCTCGCACGGGGCGAGGAGGGTGTCGCGCTTGTGGACAGCAGAGGCCCGAGCTGTCGCTGCGAACTCCGGCAACACCGCGGGCCAGTCTCGCCCCGCGCGCCGGAGCCGTCACCGTCCGAGCGGCACCAGGACCACGACGTCGACACCCGCGCCTGCCCCGATGCGGGCGGCCTCGGCCTCGACCTGCTCCCGCACGCCGACGCTGCCGTATGAGAAGCCGACCGACCCCGACGCCAGACGCCTCGCGCGCCGTTCGCTGCGCCGCACGATCCTCAAGGGCTTCGTCGGCTCCGTCCCCTTCGATGTCTACGTCGTCATGATCGTGCTGGCGGCGATCGGCGTGACGTTGCCCGTCTGGTTCGCCGACCTGTTCGCGCCGCTGGCGAATGCGAACGCCTCCGTCGCGATGCTGATGGTCGGCATGCTGATGGACGTACCCTCCGACCGACGCGACGTCCTCGCCGTGCTGCGCGACATCGCCTGGCGACTGCCCTTCGGCCTGCTGTTCGCGGCCGCCGCGTGGTTCCTGCTGCCCTTCGACCCGATGATCCGCGAGGCGACGATGATGTGCTGCCTCGCGCCGATCGCCGTGTTCTCGACGTTGTTCACCGACGAGGTGCTCGGCAACGCGAGGCTCGCCGG
>JAFABT010000340.1 GCA_023425905.1 Actinomycetes bacterium
CCCGTCTCGCGGAGCTCTACGACGGGGACGTCGCGGCGAAGGTGCGCGTGCTCTACGGCGGTTCGGTGAAGTCGGGCAACATCGCCTCGATCATGGCGAAGCCCGACGTCGACGGAGCGCTCATCGGCGGCGCGAGCCTCGACCCCGAGGAGTTCGCGAAGATCGCGCGCTTCAAGTCGCACGCCGTGGGTCTCTGAGCCTGCGCGCGCAGCAGCTGATCGACCGGGCCTGCCGGGGTGGTGTTTCGCCCCGGCAGGCCCGGATCATCAATCCTTGACCGCGGCGCCCGTAGCGCCGCCCGCCGGTGGGCTCTGGCCCCGTCCGGCAGGTCCCGTACAGGACAGGAACCGACTTCACCGTGGACGCTCTTCGCATCATCCTCGTCGTCCTGCTGGTCATCGCCAGCGGCCTGCTGATCCCGCTCGTGCTGCTGCACAAGGGCAAGGGCGGCGGCCTCTCGGACATGTTCGGCGGTGGGGTCTCGCAGAGCATCGGCAGCTCGGGCGTCGCTGAGCGCAACCTCAACCGGATCACGATCGCGACCGCGGTCCTGTGGGCCGTCGTGGTCGTGCTGCTCGGGCTCGTCCAGCGCATCCAGTCCTGACCGGACCGAGCTAGAGCGACAAGGAGCACCCGACATGGCAGGTGGCGGTAGCGCAATCAGGGGGTCGCGCGTCGGCGCCGGCCCCATGGGCGAGGCGGAGCGGGGCGAGATCGCCCCTCGGGTGTGGGTGTCGTACTGGTGCGCGAACCAGCACGAGACGCGCCCGTCCTTCGCGGAAGAGGGCGTCGCGGACGCCCCCGAGACGTGGGACTGCCCCCGCTGCGGGTTCCCCGCGGGGCAGGACCAGGAGAACCCTCCGTCGCCGCAGAAGAACGAGCCCTACAAGACGCACCTCGCCTACGTGAAGGAGCGCAGGACGGACGCCGACGGCGACGCCCTCCTCGAGGAGGCGCTCAACGCCCTTCGGACCCGCCGGACGCGCTGACACACCCGGCTGGTCCGTCAGGTGCGGTCAGCCGGCGGGTCTTCCACCTAGCGGGTCTTTCAGCAGCCCGGGAGCTCAGCCGCAGCGGCGGCGTCGATGAGCCACAAGGTGCGCTCGGTCCCGGCCACGGCGCCTGCGGGCGCTTCCGCCGTCGGACGCCCTCCCAGTGCGGCGGCGACCGCGGGCGCCTTCTCAGCCCCGGCGGCGACCACCCAGATCTCCTTGGCGCGCGCGAGCGCGTCGAAGGTGAGCGAGACCCGGTCCGCAGGAGGCTTGGGAGAGTCGTGCACCGCGACCGCGGCGACTCCCTGGGCGTCGAGCGCGGGATGGCCAGGGAAGAGCGAGGCGACGTGGGCGTCGGGCCCCATGCCGAGCAGAACGACGTCGAAGGCGGGTGACATCGCGCCGGCCGATGCGTGCTCCGCGAGAGTGGCCGCGTAGGCGCGCGCGGCGTCCTCCGCCGTGCGCCCGTCCGGAGCGTTCGCCGCGGGAACGGCGTGGACGTTCTCGGCAGGCAGCAGCCCCGCGAGGTGGGAGATCACGGCGTCGCGGGCGAGCGTCTCGTTGCGCTCGGCGTCCCCGTCGTCGAGGTACCGTTCGTCGCCCCACCACAGGTGCACGCTCGTCCAGTCGACGGCGTCTCGCAGGGGGCTTGCGGCGACCGCACGAAGCGTGGCGCCGCCGATGGTGCCGCCCGTGAGGACGATGTGCACGGGGGACCGCACGGCGAGCAGGTCGAGCAGTCGGGTGAGGAGCCGGGCCGCGGCGGCCTCGGCGAGGACGGCCGCGTCGGGGTGGACGACGACGAGGCGGGTGCTCATGAGGCGACCCTCGCGAGGCCGCGCGTGAGCACCTGGCCGTAGACGTCGTCCGGGTCGAGGCGGCGCAGCTCCTCGGAGAGGCACTCGTCGAGCTGGCGCAGCGGCATCGCGATGCGGTGCTCAGGCTTGCCAGGCTGTCGCAGCGTCGCGGTGCGGCCATCGGGCCGATCGAGCTCGATGACGCCAGACGCGCGGTGCAGCCGCACGGCGGACACCCCCTCGACGTCGTCGCGCCGGATGATCTCGACCGGGACGCGGAGCTGCTGGGCGAGCCAGGCGGCCAGGATGTCGACCGAGGAGTGCGTGCTCTCACCCTCGACCTCGACGCGCTTGACGCGCTCGAAGGGCGGCTGGTCGAGCGTCGCGGCGAGCAGCCCACGCCAGACCGTGACCTTGGTCCACGCGAGGTCGGTGTCTCCCTCCCGGTACGCGTCCCGCAGCGCGTGGAGCGACGCCAGGGGGTCCTCGCACGAGGTCGAGTCGGTGATCCTGCGGTGGCCGATCCGACCGATCGGGTGCTCGGCGGGGGAGGCGGGCACCTCGCCGGGCCACCACACCACGATGGGGGCGTCCGGAAGGAGCAGCGGGATGACGAGCGTGTCGAGATGGTTGCTCAGCTCTCCCCAGGTGCGCAGCACGACGACCTCGCTCGCGCCGGCGTCGCCTCCGATGCGGATCTGGGCGTCGAGACGCGGCTCGTCACCCTGCTGCAGCGAGAGGACGATGACCCGGCAGGGGTGCTCCCGGCTGGCTCCGTTCGCGGCCTCGATCGCCGCCTCGAGGTCCTCCTCGCTCGTCTCGATGACGAGCGTGAGAACGCGCCCGAGAGCGACGGCGCCACCCTCGTCGCGCAGCTTGACGAGACGCTTGGACACGGCGTTCGACGTCGTGCCCGGCAGGTCGATGATCATGAGTGCCTCTTCTCCAGGTGGGACCGGCGGGGTGCTGGGGACGCTCAGGGGCGTCGCCAGGACCGCCCGTCCCGCGCGAGCATCGCGTGCGCGGACTGTGGGCCCCACGTACCAGAGCGGTAGGGCTCGGGTGCGCCGTGGTCCGCCCAGTAGCGGGTGATCGGGTCGAGGATCTTCCAGGACAGCTGGACCTCCTCGTGCCGCGGGAACAGCGGCGGGTCGCCGAGGAGGACGTCAAGGATGAGCCGCTCGTAGGCCTCGGGGGAGGACTCGGTGAAGGCGTGCCCGTAACCGAAGTCCATCGTCACGTCGCGGACCTCCATCGCGGTCCCCGGCACCTTCGACCCGAAGCGGATGGTCACGCCCTCGTCCGGCTGGACCCGGATGACGAGCGCGTTCTTGCCGAGGTCGTCGGTCGCGGTCTGCTCGAACGGGACGTGCGGGGCCCGCTTGAAGACGACGGCGATCTCGGTGACGCGGCGCCCGAGCCGCTTGCCCGTCCGCAGGTAGAACGGCACCCCTGCCCAGCGGCGGTTGTCGATGTCGAGCCGGATCGCGGCGAAGGTCTCCGTCGTCGAGGTGGCAGGGATGCCGTCCTCGTCGAGGTAGCCCTTGACCTCTTCGCCCGCCTGCCATCCCGCGCTGTACTGCCCCCGGGCGGTGTGGCGACCGATGTCGCTCGGGACCTTGATGGCGGAGAGCACCTTGCGCTTCTCGGCGCGCAGGTCCTTCGCGTCGAAGGTGACAGGTTCCTCCATCGCGGTGAGCGCGAGCAGCTGGAGCAGGTGGTTCTGGATGACGTCCCGGGCCGCGCCGATGCCGTCGTAGTAGCCGGCCCGCCCGCCGATGCCGATGTCCTCGGCCATCGTGATCTGGACGTGGTCGACGTAGTTCGCGTTCCAGATGGGCTCGTAGAGCTGGTTGGCGAACCGCAGGGCGAGGATGTTCTGGACCGTCTCCTTGCCGAGGTAGTGGTCGATGCGGAACACGTCGTCGGGGGCGAAGACCTCCGAGACGACGTCATTGAGCTCCTCCGCGCTCGGCAGGTCGTGGCCGAAGGGCTTCTCGATGACGACGCGGCGCCAGGAGTCCTCGGCGCTCTTCGACAGGCCCGAGCGCGCGAGCTGACGGCACACGACGGGGAACGCACTCGGCGGCACGGAGAGGTAGAAGGCGTGGTTGCCGCCCGTTCCACGGGCCTCGTCGAGCTCGAGCACGGTGTCGCTCAGTCGGTCGAAGGCCTCGTCGTCGTCGAAGGAGCCCTGGACGAAGCGGATGCCCTCCGCGAGGCGCTGCCAGGTCGACTCCCGGAACTCCGTGCGGGCGTACTGCTTCACCGAGTCATGGACGATCTGGGCGAAGTCCTGGTCCGCCCAGTCGCGGCGCGCGAAGCCCGTGAGCGCGAAGCCCGGGGGCAGCAGGCCGCGGTTGGACAGGTCGTACACCGCAGGCATGAGCTTCTTGCGGGCGAGGTCGCCCGTGACACCGAAGATCACCAGGCCGCACGGGCCGGCGATGCGGGGGAGGCGCAGGTCTCCCGGGTCACGCAGCGGGTTGGCGCCCGGCCCGATCTTCTGGGGGCTCATGCGTGGACCTCGATGCTCACAGGGATCCTCTTCCTCGTCGTGCGTGCCGCGCCCGCGCGTGGCGCGAAGGACACGCGCGCGGCACTGCCAGGGGGTCAATCTTGCGCGCGGTCCGTCAAGGGACGATGGTCCGTCCCGGCCCGTGGACTCAGCCTACGGGCCGGAACACGTGAAGGGCCCCTGTCCACCGTTCGGCGGACAGGGGCCCTTCACGTCGACGATCGTGCAGATCAGGCCTGCGCGGCCGCAATCGACTCCTTGGCCGCCGCGACGACGGCCTCGGGGGTGAAGCCGAACTCGCGGAAGAGGAGGTCGGCGTCGGCCGAGGCGCCATAGTGCTCCAGGGACACCGACCGGCCGGCGTCTCCGACGAGCTTGTGCCACGACATCGCGATGCCGGCCTCGACCGACACCCGGGCGCGCACCGCGCTCGGCAGCACCTGCTCGCGGTAGGACTCGTCCTGCTCAGCGAACCACTCGAGGCATGGCGCCGAGACGACGCGAGTCGCGACGCCCTCGGCCTCGAGGGCCTCGCGCGCGGCGACGGCGATCTGGACCTCGGAGCCCGTTGCGACGAGCACGACGTCCGGGGTCTCCTTCGAGCCCTCGAGCAGGACGTAGGCGCCGCGGGCGACGCCGTCGGTCGTGGCGAAGCCCTCCTCGCCGCGCGGGAACGTCGGGACGTTCTGGCGGGTGAGGATGAGGCCGGCGGGGCCGTCGTTCCGCTCGAGCACGGCCTGCCATGCAGCCGCCGTCTCGTTGGCGTCCGCGGGGCGGACGATCGCGAGGCCGGGGATGGCACGCATGGCGGTGAGGTGCTCGACCGGCTGGTGCGTCGGTCCGTCCTCGCCCAGGCCGATCGAGTCGTGGGTCCACACGTAGATCGCGGGGACCCCCATGAGGGCGGCGAGACGCACCGATCCGCGCATGTAGTCAGAGAACGTGAAGAACGTGCCGCCGTACGGGCGCGTGAGGCCGTGCAGCGCGATGCCCGAGAGCACCGCGCCCATACCGTGCTCGCGGATGCCGAAGTGCAGCGTGCGACCGAACTCGTCGCCCGCGAACTCGTGCGTCGAGCGCTCGGCCGGGATGAACGACGGCTGGCCCTTCATCGTCGTGTTGTTCGAGCCCGCGAGGTCGGCCGAGCCGCCCCACAGCTCGGGCAGCACGTCGGCGAGCGCTGACAGCACCTCACCGGACGCGGCGCGCGTCGCGATCGACTTGCCGGCGGGGAAGACCGGCAGCTGCTGCTCCCAGCCCTCGGGCAGCTCGCCGGCGCGGAGCCGGTCGAGGAGCGCGGCGCGGTCCGGGTTGGCGGCACGCCACGCGTCGTAGCCGGGCTGCCACGCGGCCTTCGCCGCGGCACCGCGGTCGAGAGCCTTGCGAGTGTGCGCGATGACCTCGGGGTCGACCTGGAAGGTCTTCTCGGTGTCGAAGCCGAGGGCCTCCTTGAGGCCGCGGATCTCGTCGCCGCCGAGCTTCGAGCCGTGCGACCCGTGGGTGTTCTGCTTCGTGGGCGACGGCCACGCGATGATCGTGCGGAGCCCGATGAAGGACGGCTTGTCCGTCACGGCCTTCGCGGCCTCGATCGCCGCGTGCAGGGCGTCGATGTTCTCCGCGTAGCCGGCCGGGTCAGCCGTCCAGTCGACGAACTGCACGTGCCAGCCGTAGGCCTCGTAGCGCGCGAGGACGTCCTCGGTGAACGCGATCTCGGTGTCGCCCTCGATCGAGATGTGGTTGTCGTCCCACAGCACCGTGAGGTTGCCGAGCTTCTGCGTGCCCGCGAGCGAGGAGGCCTCGGAGGTGACGCCCTCCTGCAGGTCGCCGTCGGAGGCGATGACGTAGACGTGGTGGTCGAACGGGCTCGTCCCAGGTGCGGCCTCGGGGTCGAGGAGGCCCCGCTCGCGGCGGGCCGCCATGGCGAAGCCGACCGCAGAGGCCAGCCCCTGGCCGAGAGGACCGGTCGTGATCTCGACGCCCTTGGTGTGTCCGTACTCGGGGTGACCGGGCGTGAGGGAGCCCCAGGTGCGCAGCGCCTGGATGTCCTCGAGCTCGAGCCCGAAGCCCGCGAGGTAGAGCTGGACGTACTGCGTGAGGCTCGAGTGCCCTGCCGAGAGGATGAAACGGTCACGACCCAGCCAGTCGGGGTCCGCCGGATCGTGGCGGAGCACGTTCTGGTAGAGCAGGTAGGCGGCGGGCGCGAGGGAGATCGCGGTGCCGGGGTGACCGTTGCCGACCTTCTCGACGGCGTCGGCCGCGAGGACACGCGCGGTGTCCACGGCGCGACGGTCGAGGTCGGTCCATCCGACGGAGGTGTCGAGACGAGGAGCCTGGGCGTTCACCGAACCTTCTTCCGAAGCAGGGGATGCGGGCCCGGTGCAGGCCCAGCCGCGGTCCACCCTATCGTCGGAGGTCCTGGGACCAGGTCCTAGCCCGAAGGGCGGGACGCCCGCGCGGTGCGCCTGCTCATCGCGCCGCATGCCACGTCCAGTGAGCGAGAGCACAGGACCTTCGGCCCTCTCGCGGCCTGGGGCGACTAGGATGTCCGGAGCACCGAGCTTGCCCCCTCTTCACGCGCCCTCCAAGTGATCGGAAACCGACGCGCCCGTGTCCACCGTGTCCCCAGCCGTCCCGTCTGCTGCTGACGCCCGCACGGTCGACGGCGACCGCGGGACCGCGGCTCCGGCTGCGCAGGTCGGGCCGGTGGCCGCTGGTGGTCGCTGGCGGGCTGGCCTGGGTCGCGTCGCCGCCTATGTCGCGCTCACGAAGCCGCGCATCATCGAGCTCCTCCTCGTGACGACCGTGCCGACGATGATCCTCGCCGCTGACGGCATGCCGGACCTCGGCCTCGTCCTCGCGACGCTGCTCGGCGGCACGGCGGCGGCGGGGTCGGCGAACGCGCTCAACTGCGTCTACGACCGGGACATCGACGCCGTCATGTCGAGGACCAAGCGCCGTCCCCTCGTCACGGGCGAGATCAGCGTCCGCGCCGCGACGGTCTTCGCGATCGTCCTGGGCGTGCTCGCCGTCGCGTGGCTGTGGTGGGCGGTCAACGCGACGTCGGCGCTCCTCGCGCTCGGCGCGATCCTGCTCTACGTCGTCGGTTACACGATGATCCTCAAGCGACGCACGCCCCAGAACATCGTCTGGGGCGGCATCGCGGGGTGCATGCCCGTCCTCATCGGCTGGTCCGCGGTGACCGGCGGGGTCGATCTCGCCCCGGTGTGGCTCTTCGGGGTCATCTTCTTCTGGACGCCGCCGCACTACTGGCCGCTGTCGATGCGGTTCCGCCGGGACTACGCCGCGGCGGGGGTCCCCATGCTCCCCGTCGTCGCCGACGACCGCCGGGTCGCGATCGAGGTCGTCACCTACTCGGTCGCGATGGTGGCCTGCTCGCTGCTCCTCGCGACGGCGACACCGATGACGTGGGTCTACCTCGCGGTCGCGTCGGCGGCCGGCGGCTGGTTCCTCCTCGAGTGCGTGCGGCTGTACTTCCGGGCCAAGGACCCCTCGGTTCGCAAGCTCCGGGAGATGAAGGTCTTCCACCTGTCGATCACCTACCTCTCGGTGCTGTTCCTCGCCGTCGCGGTCGATCCCTTCCTCCCGCTGTGAGGTCGATCGACGCTCTCGTGCGCGACTTTCTCGCGCACCTGGCCGTCGAGCGCGGCCTGTCCGAGCACTCCGTCGCTGCCTACGGGCGCGACCTCGCTCGCTACCGCGCCTTTCTCGCCGCGCGCGGTCGAACGACCCCCGCCGAGGTCACGACCGAGGACGTCGACGCGTTCGTGCTCGCGCTGCGGACCGGCTCGGACGGCGGACGTCCACTCGCCGCGTCGTCGACCGCCAGGTGCGTCGTCGCGGTCCGGGGGGTGCACCGCTTCGCGATGCTCGAGGGCGACGTGCCCGGTGACGTCGCGGCGCGGGTGCGACCGCCGAACCAGGTCAAGCGTCTGCCCAAGGCCATCTCGGTCGACGAGGTCACGCGGCTGATCGAGGCCTCGTCCCTCGGGGACGGCGCCCCCGCGCTCCGCGACCGTGCCCTGCTCGAGCTCGTGTACTCGACGGGGGCGCGCATCTCCGAGGCCGTCGGGCTCGACGTCGACGACGTCGACCTCACCCGGGAGCGCGCGTCCGTGCGGCTCTTCGGCAAAGGGCGCAAGGAGCGTGTCGTCCCGGTCGGGTCGTTCGCGGTCGAGGCGCTCGAGGCGTATCTCGTCCGTGCCCGCCCCGTGCTCGCGGCTGGTGGCCGCGGGGGGCCGGCGCTGTTTCTCAACACCCGGGGCGACCGGCTGAGTCGGCAGTCGGCGTGGGCCGTGCTGCGGGTGGCCGCGGAGCGTGCCGGGTTGTCGGGTCACGTCTCGCCGCACACCCTGCGGCACTCGTTCGCGACGCACCTGCTGGCAGGCGGTGCGGACGTCCGCGTCGTCCAGGAGCTGCTCGGTCACGCGTCGGTGACGACGACGCAGCTCTACACCCTCGTGACCGTGCAGACGATGCGCGAGGTGTACGCCCAGGCGCACCCCCGCGCCCGGGGCTGAGCACCCGGGCACGAGGGCTCGGCTGCGGTAGGTTTGGCCCCGTGACACGCGAGCCCACGACCATGACGGACGCACCCCGCGTCGCCGTCCCGCCAGCCGTCGACGCAGTCGGTCGTCCCATGCCGGACTTCCCCGTCCCGACCCCGCTCGGGGCGCACGGGCCCGCCCGCGTGATCGCGATGTGCAACCAGAAGGGCGGCGTGGGCAAGACGACGACGACGATCAACCTCGCGGCTGCGCTCGGCGAGTACGGCCGCAAGGTGCTCATCGTCGACTTCGACCCGCAGGGTGCGGCGTCCGTCGGGCTCGGCGTGAGCCCGCACGAGCTCGACAAGACCGTCTACAACCTCCTCGTCGACCGCGGCGTCGAGGCCCGGGATCTCATCCATGAGACGGGCTTCGACAACCTCGACCTGCTGCCCGCGAACATCGACCTGTCGGCGGCGGAGGTCCAGCTCGTCGGAGAGGTCGCACGGGAGACGATCCTCGCTCGGGCGCTGCGCCCCGTCCTCGACGACTACGACGTCGTCCTCGTCGACTGCCAGCCGTCGCTCGGCCTCCTCACGGTCAATGCGCTCACTGCGTCGCACGGGGTGCTCATTCCGCTCGAGTGCGAGTTCTTCGCGTTGCGGGGCGTCGCGCTGCTCATCGAGACGATCGAGAAGGTCCGGGACCGGCTCAACCCGCGCCTCGAGGTCGACGGCATCGTCGCGACGATGTTCGACCCGCGCACCCTGCATTCGCGCGAGGTCATCGCTCGCGTCCATGACGCCTTCGGCGACCAGCTCATGCACACTGTCATCGGCCGTACGGTGAAGTTCCCGGACGCGTCGGTCGCTGCGGAGCCGATCACGACCTACGCCCCGACGCACTCGGGGGCGCAGGCGTACCGACAGCTCGCGAGAGAGCTCGTCGAGCGTGGCGACGCCGCCTGAGCCGAGCACTCACGTCACGGACGCACCCGGAGCCCCAGACGCCGCCGTCCCGGCGCCCGCGGGATCGTCGGCGTTCTCGGTGCACCTCGACAACTTCGAGGGGCCCTTCGACCTGCTCCTCGGTCTCATCGCGAAGCACAAGCTCGACATCACCGAGGTCTCGCTCGCTCAAGTGACCGACGAGTTCATCGCGCACATCCGGGCTGCCGAGCTGTGGGATCTCAACCAGGCGAGCGAGTTCCTCCTCGTCGCCGCGACGCTCCTCGACCTCAAGGCTGCGCGGCTGCTCCCGACGGGGGACGTCGAGGATGCCGAGGACCTCGAGCTCCTCGAGGCACGGGATCTGCTGTTCGTCCGGCTCCTGCAGTACCGGGCCTTCAAGGACGTTGCACGCTCGATCGCGACGCGGCTCGAGGAACAGGGCCGTCGGGTGCCGCGCGCGGTCGGGCTCGAGCCGCACCAGGCCGCGCTGCTGCCCGAGCTCGTGTGGGCGCTCACCCCTGACCAGCTCGCCAGTCTGGCGGCCCGGAACCTCGAGCCGAAGGCGCCACCGACGGTCGACGTGAGCCACCTCCATGGCCCGGTCGTCACGGTCCGCGAGCAGGCCGCGGTCCTCACCGATCGGCTGCGGCGCACGACGACGGTGTCGTTCCGCGCCCTCACGGCCGACGCCGGCTCGACGCTCGTCGTCGTCGTCCGGTTCCTCGCTCTGCTCGAGCTGTTCCGGGAGGGCGCCGTCGCGTTCGACCAGATGACGCCGCTCGGCGAGCTCACGGTGCGGTGGACGGGGTCGGACGACGGAGAGGTCGCGGTCGGTGACGACTACGACGGTGACGAGGCACCGAGACCACCCGCCCCCACGACGAGCACGACGACGCACCCAGGAGGCCCCCGATGACCGAGGAGCAGGAGTCCACGCAGCAGGCGGCGGAGGACACGCCGCCCGGCGACGTCGACGCGCTGCCCGGGGGAGCGCTCGCCGCCCTCGAGGCGGTGCTCATGGTCGCCGACGAGCCGATCGCGGCCGTGCGGCTCGCCTCGGTGCTCTCGGTGCCCGAGCCGCGCGTCCTCGAGCTGCTCGCCGAGCTCGCGGCGGACTACCGGGGCGAGCTCGGCGGCCGGCCCCGCGGATTCGAGCTCCGCGAGGTGGGCGGCGGCTGGCGGATCTACTCGGCGTCTGCCCACGGTGACGTCGTGGGCCGCTTCGTCCTCGACGGCCAGAGCGCGCGGCTCACGCAGGCGGCGCTCGAGACGCTCGCGGTCATCGCGTACCGTCAACCCGTCACCCGGGGCCAGGTCTCGGGTGTGCGTGGTGTCAACGTCGACGGCGTCGTGCGCACGCTCGTCGCCCGCGGACTCGTCGCCGAGGTCGCGACCGATCCCGCAACTGGTGCACTGCTCTACGGCACCACGGGATACTTCTTGGAGCGGATGGGCTTCTCGTCGCTCGACGAGCTCCCGCCGCTCGCCCCGTACCTTCCTGAGTTCGACACCCTCGAGGGCGTCGACGACGTGACTGGAGATCCACAGTGAGCACCACCCGCCGAGGCGGTCGGCGCCGTCCGGCCCAGATGCCCCCCGCCCCTGACGTCCACGACCCGAACGGCGTGCGGCTGCAGAAGCTGCTCGCCGGCGCGGGCATGGGCTCGCGCCGCCAGTGCGAGGACCTCATCGCCCAGGGCCGGGTGACGGTCGACGGGACGGTCGTGCGTGAGCTGGGCGTTCGGGTCGACCCCGCGAAGGTCGCCCTCCACGTCGACGGTCTGCGCGTCCAGCTCGACACGTCACTGGTGACGATCGCCCTCAACAAGCCCCTCGGGGTGGTCTCCACGATGCACGACGAGCTCGGCCGGCCGTCGTTGGGGGAGTTCGTCTCCAAGCGCAGCGAGCGGCTGTTCCACGTGGGCCGGCTCGATGCCGACTCCGAGGGCCTCATCCTGCTGTCGAACGACGGAGAGCTTGCCAACCGCCTCCAGCACCCGAAGTACACCGTCCCCAAGGTCTACCTCGCGGAGGTCGAGGGCCGGATCTCCGCAAGCGCGGGTCAGCAGCTCCTCGCCGGCGTGGAGCTCGAGGACGGGCCCGCGAAGCTTGACGGCTTCCGTGTCGTCGACACGACTCCGCAGCGCGCCCTCGTCGAGGTCACCCTCCATGAGGGGCGCAACCGCATCGTGAGGCGGATGTTCGACGAGATCAGCTTCCCGGTGACGCGACTCGTCCGCACCCAGATCGGGCCGATCCGGCTGGGCGAGCTGCGTCCGGGGCACACCCGCGTCCTCGGCAAGGAGGAGCTCGGGTCTCTCATGGCGCAGGTCGGGCTGTGACAGGACGGGCCGCGGCGCCTGCGGGCGGGCGCGACGCTGGGATCGCGCGCGGGACCGTGAGTGACCGGGACTCCGAGGTGCGCGCTGCCACGCGCGGCCCGGTCCGCGTCGTCGGCACGGGCCTGCTCGGCGCGTCCGTCGGTCTCGGTCTGCGCGCGCTCGGCGTCGAGGTCACGCTCGCCGACTCGTCACGCACCGCGCTCGCGCTCGCGCGTGACGTCGGC
>JAFABT010000127.1 GCA_023425905.1 Actinomycetes bacterium
GCCCTCGGCCGGGTGGCGGACCACCCGGCCGAGGGCCGTACGTGCGCAGTCGTCAGGCCAGGCCCGACGAGGGGTGAGTCGCTGCTCAGCCCTTGAAGCGCGGGAAGGCGGAGCGACCGGCGTAGCGGCCGGCCTCGTCCAGCTCCTCCTCGATGCGGAGCAGCTGGTTGTACTTGTTGATGCGCTCGCCGCGGGCGGGCGCGCCGGTCTTGATCTGGCCGGCGTTCGTCGCGACCGACAGGTCGGCGATCGTCACGTCCTCGGTCTCGCCCGAACGGTGCGAGGTCATCGTCGTGAAGCCGTTGCGCTGCGCGAGCTCGACCGCGTCGAGGGTCTCGGTGAGCGTGCCGATCTGGTTGAGCTTGACGAGCAGCGAGTTCGCGGCCTTCGTCTCGATGCCCTTGGCGAGGCGCTCCGGGTTCGTGACGAAGAGGTCGTCGCCGACGATCTGGACCTTGTCGCCGACCTCGGCGACGAGGCGCTGCCAGGCGCTCCACTCGTCCTCGGACAGCGGGTCCTCGATCGAGACGAGCGGGTAGTCCGAGACGAGCTGCGCGTAGTACGCGACCATCTCGTCCGTCGTGAGGGCCTTGCCCTCGAACTGGTAGGCGCCGTCCTTGAAGAACTCCGTCGCGGCCACGTCGAGAGCGAGGCCGACGTCCTTGCCCGGGGTGAAGCCGGCCTGCTCGATCGCGACGAGGATGAGGTCGAGCGCGGCACGGTTCGACTCGAGGTTCGGCGCGAAGCCGCCCTCGTCGCCGAGGCCCGTCGAGAGGCCCTTGCTCTTGAGCACGGACTTGAGGGAGTGGTAGACCTCGGCGCCGGTGCGCAGGGCCTCCTTGAACGTCGTCGCGCCGATCGGGGCGATCATGAACTCCTGGATGTCGACGTTGGAGTCGGCGTGCGACCCACCGTTGAGGATGTTCATCATCGGGACGGGCAGGACGTGCGCGTTCGGGCCACCGATGTAGCGGAACAGCGGCAGGTCGGCGGAGTCCGCAGCGGCCTTGGCCACCGCGAGCGAGACGCCGAGGATCGCGTTCGCGCCGAGCTTGCCCTTGTTGGGCGTGCCGTCGAGCTCGATGAGCGCCTGGTCGACGAGACGCTGCTCGGTCGCCTCGAAGCCGATGAGCTCCGGCGCGATCTCGTCGATGACCGCGTTGACCGCGCCCTCGACGCCCTTGCCCAGGTAGCGGCCCTTGTCGCCGTCACGGCGCTCGACGGCCTCGAAAGCACCGGTCGAGGCACCCGAGGGCACTCCCGCGCGGGCGATCGTGCCGTCGTCGAGGGCGACCTCGACCTCAACAGTGGGGTTGCCGCGCGAGTCAAGGATCTCGCGGGCGCCGACGGCCTCGATGCTGGCCATGGTGCTCCTTCGACGTATGGAGTGGGGTTGGTCCGGGAGGCACGACCGCGGGCACTGGAGCCAGCGGCCGGGCAGTCCGACCGCCGGTCGTCGTCAACCGGCTGGTCCCATCGTAGGCCTTTTCCCCGGGCCCCGGGGCGGGACCTTGGGCCGTGCACACGCCCGCCCGCGCGCTCCGAGACGCCGCACGGCCCGGCCCCGGGGTACGGGGGCGGGCCGTGCGGCGATCGGGGTCGGCTCAGGCGTGCGCCGCCACGGGCAGCGCGGCGAGGATCGCGTCGACCTGGGCCTTCGCGTCACCGAAGAGCATCGAGGTGTTCTCCTTGAAGAACAACGGGTTCTGCACGCCCGCATAGCCCGTCGCCATCGAGCGCTTGAAGACGACGACGTGCGCGGCGTTCCACACCTCGAGCACGGGCATCCCGGCGATGGGCGAGGACGGGTCGTCGAGCGCAGCGGGGTTGACCGTGTCGTTCGCGCCGATGACGAGGACGACGTCGGTGCTCGCGAGGTCCGGGTTGATCTCGTCCATCTCGAGGACGATGTCGTAGGGCACCTTCGCCTCGGCGAGCAGGACGTTCATGTGGCCCGGCAGCCGCCCGGCGACCGGGTGCACGCCGAACTTCACGTCGACGCCCGCGGCCCGCAGTCGCTGGACGAGGTCCGCGACCGGGTACTGCGCCTTCGCCACAGCCATGCCGTAGCCCGGCGTGATGACGACGCGCCGCGCCTCGAGCAGCTCCGCGGCGACCTCCGCAGCGGAGATCTCCGTGTGCGTGCCCTGCGGCCCCTCCCCCGCGACGACCGTGCCGCCGTCGGCGCCGAAGCCACCGAGGATCACGGAGACGAAGGAGCGGTTCATCGCCTTGCACATGATGTAGCTGAGGATCGCACCGGAGGAGCCGACGAGGGCACCCGTGACGATGAGCAGGTCGTTCGAGAGCATGAAGCCAGCCGCGGCCGCCGCCCAGCCGGAGTAGGAGTTGAGCATCGACACGACGACGGGCATGTCCCCGCCGCCGATCGCTGCGACGAGGTGCCAGCCGATCGCGAGCGCGATGACCGTCATCGCGAGCAGCGGCACGAGGCCACCGCCGGCGATGAACCACGCCATGAGCCCGAACGAGACGAGCACGCCCGCGAGGTTGAGCAGGTTGCGGCCCGGGAGCATGAGCGGGGCGCTCTTGATCTTGGCGGCAAGCTTGAGGTAGGCCACGACGGACCCGGTGAGCGTGATCGCCCCGATGAACACCCCGAGGAACACCTCGACGTCGTGCACCGCGTCCCGGTGGCCGGTGGCCTGGGCCTCCAGGAAGGAGTTGATGCCGACGAGCACCGCGGCGAGGCCGACGAAGGAGTGCAGCAGCGCGATCATCTCGGGCATCTGCGTCATCTCGACCGTACGGGCCCGCCACGTGCCGAAGACCGCGCCGAAGATGAGGACGAGCGCGATGAGGACAAGGGTGACGAGGACGTCGCGCTCGGAGCGGTCGACCGCGAGCACGATGGTCGCCGCGAGGGCGAGACCCATGCCGACCATCCCGGCGAGGTTGCCGAGGCGGGCCGACGTCGGCCGGGACAGCCCGGCGAGCGAGAGGATGAAGAGGATCGCCGCCGTGAGGTAGACGGCCTGCGCGAGGGAGGTGAGCATCAGACGTCCTTCCGGAACATGGTGATCATCCGGTTGGCGACGAGGAACCCACCGAAGATGTTGATGCTCGCGACCGTCGCCGCGACGAACGCGAGGGCGGTGACGGCGGTGTCCGCCGATCCGAGCTGGAGCAACGATCCGACGAGGATGATCCCGCTGATCGCGTTGGTCTGCGCCATGAGCGGCGTGTGCAGCGAGTGGCTCACGTTCGAGATGACGTAGTACCCGACGACGACCGCGAGCGCGAATACCGTGAAGTGACCGAGGAACGCCGGCGGGACGTACGCCATGCCGACCGTGACGAGCAGCGCGGCGAGCGCACCCGCGGTTGCGGTCGTGCGCCGGCGGCGCGCCTTCTTCTCCGCGGCGGCCTGGGCCTGACGCTCGAGCTCCGCGGGGTCGATCGCCACGGGCTGCTCGGCAGCGGGGGCGGCCGAGACCTGCACGGGGGGCGGGGGCCAGAGCACGTCGCCCGCGTGCGAGACCGTCATGCCGCGCTGGACGACGTCGTCGAGGTCGAGCGCGACGTGCCCGTCCTTGCCCGGCGTGAGCAGCGTGAGCAGGTTGACGACGTTCGTGCCGAAGAGCTGCGAGGTGTGCTGCGGCATCCGGCTCGTGAGGTCGGTCCAGCCGAGGATGATGACGCCGTTCTCCGTGACGACGCGCTCGCCCGGAACCGTGAGCTCGCAGTTACCTCCGCCCGACGCGGCGAGGTCGACGATGACGGAGCCGGGACGCATCGCGGCGACCATCTCGGCGGTGATCGTCGTCGGCGCCTTGCCCCGGACGAGGGCGGTCGTCACGACGATGTCCGCCCGCGCGGTCTCCGCGGCGTACATCGCAGCGGTCGCCGCCTCCTGGTCGGCCGTGAGCTCGCTCGCGTAGCCGTCCGAGCTGACCTCCTGCATCGCGGCGGCCGAGGCTGCGGGCTGGACGAAGGTCGCGCCCATCGACTCGATCTGCTCCCCGACCTCGGGTCGCACGTCGAAGGCCCGGACCTGCGCGCCGAGCGAGCCGGCCGCACCGATCGCGGCGAGGCCCGCGACACCTGCGCCGATGACGAAGACCGTCGCGGGCGGCGTCTTCCCTGCGGCCGTCACCTGACCGGTGAACATGCCGCCGTACTGCTCCGCGGCCTCGATGACGCCGCGGTAGCCCGCGACGTTGGACATCGTCGAGAGGACGTCGAGCGCCTGCGCACGCGAGATGCGGGGAACCGCGTCGAGCGAGAGCGCCGTGACCTCGCGCGCCGCGAGGCGCTCGACAAGGTCAGGCGCCGCGG
>JAFABT010000161.1 GCA_023425905.1 Actinomycetes bacterium
CACCTGGTCCGGTCGTGCCCGGTGGACCTGGCGTTCCCGCGCTCGGCGCTCCGCAGCCCGCCGCACCGCCGACCTTCGCCCCGACCGCTCCCGGGTTCGCCCCCGTGGGTGTCCCGAGCGGACCGAGCTCGCCTCCGACCGGGTCGGTGCTCCTCCCGGGCGCGCGTCCTGCGGGTATGCCGGGGGAGCCGACCGGTGGGACGCCGGTCTACGTCCCAGCCGCCGCAGCCACCGGCATGGCCGGCCCGGCGACGCAGGCTCCGTCCGCGGGCCCGCCGACGGGCTTCGGGGTGAGCGCGCTCAACGCCGGCGCCCCCTCGTGGGAGCAGCTGCAGCAGAGCTTCGCTCCTGTCGAGGAGGAGGACGACCTCGACGAGGAGGTGCCGCCGCCGCCGAAGCTCGCCTACTCTCTTCTGCAGCTCGTCGTGCTGTCGCTCGTCGCGATCGTCCTTGGCTTCGTCGTCGGTCTGCTGCTCCTTTCGGGGCGCAACTCGGCGAGCGCCGCAGCTGACCTGCCCATGTCGTCGACGGTCGCGCACGCGCAGCCCGTCGCCAGCCCCATCGATCCCGGAGCACTGTGACTGCCACTGAACGCGCCATCGAACTGACGATCGCGGCCGCCCGCGCCGCGAGCAGCCTCAAGGCGGACGAGATCATCGCGCTCGACGTCTCGGCTCAGCTCGTCCTCACCGATGTCTTCCTCATCGCCTCGGGGACGAACGAGCGCCAGGTCGGTGCGATCGTCGACGCCGTCGAGGAGGCGCTGCACCCGCTGGGTGCGAAGCCGCTGCGCCGCGAGGGCAAGGCCGAGGGCCGCTGGGTCCTCATCGACTTCGGCGACGTCGTCGTCCACGTGCAGCACGCAGAGGACCGCCAGTACTACGCCCTCGAGCGGCTGTGGAAGGACTGCCCCGTCATCGAGCTGCCCGAGGACGTCCGGCCCGGTGCCGGACTCACCGGTGTCGACGGGGCACAGGGCGGGGACGCGGCGCCTGACGCGCTGTGACGACCGTCCTGCTGTGGCGCCACGGCCGCACCGAGTACAACGCGACCCTGCGGATCCAGGGGCAGATCGACATCCCGCTCGACGACGTCGGCCGGTGGCAGGCGGCGACGGCCGCACCTGAGCTGCTGCGGGCCTGGACGCCGGACGTCATCGTGTCCTCGGACCTCGGGCGCGCCCACGCGACCGCCACGTTCGCGGCCGAGCTCTGCGGACTGCCCGTGCTCCTCGACGAGCGACTGCGCGAGCGGCACTTCGGGGAGTGGGAGGGCATGTCGGGGGCGGAGATCAGCGCGCGCGACCCCGAGGCCTATGCGCGGTGGCGTGCGGGAGGCGACACCGCTGCGCTCGGTACCGAGCAGCGCACCGCAGTGGGCGCTCGCATGGCCGACGCGATCGACGAGCACGCAGCGGCAGCCGGCCCTGACGGGGTCGTCCTGCTCGTGTCGCACGGCTCCGCGATCTCGCTCGGCACGACGGCCGTCCTCGGGCAGGACCCGGAGGGCTGGCGGGGCTTCGAAGGCATGGCGAACGCCCACTGGGCCGTGCTGCGACGCGCGCACGTGTCGCACGCCCCGGGGTGGCGGCTGCGGGCCTACAACGTCGGCCCTGCGGTCGCCGCAGAGGACTGGGTCGACGGCCGTGGGCCGGGTGGGCCGTACGCAGAGGCCGAGGTCACAGCGGTGTGAGAGCGACCTGAGGAGCCGGGGCCGCCGATTTTGGCGCGAGGCCGATCGTGACCTAGACTTCTCAACGTTCCAAGGGGCTGTGGCGCAGCTGGTAGCGCATCTGCATGGCATGCAGAGGGTCAGGGGTTCGAGTCCCCTCAGCTCCACCCTGTGATGAGCTCGCTCATCGTTCTGATCGAGAGCCCGGCCTCTGGCCGGGCTCTTCGTCATTCTCCGGTCGGGCGTCCGGCGTCCCGCATTCGGCCCCTGTGGATAACCGCGTCCGGTTCGTCCCATTCGTGCCAGTGTTGCCCCCGACACGGACGACGATCAGGGGGCATGACGATGAGAGCACGATGGCGCGCGGCAGGAGCGGCGCTCATCATGGCGGGGCTCGCGGTCGGGGGCGCGGCACTGCCGGCGACGGCCGCGAAGGACGGCAAGGAGGTCCGGCTCACGATCGAGACCCCCGGCCAGCCGGTGCCGCTGCTGCAGGACGAGGCCGGGCGGTTCTTCTTCCGCGTGACGGTCGAGGGCGAGGTCGGTGCCTTCATCGCGTCGTGGGAACGGATGTCGGACGGGGAGCTCTGGCAGCCCAAGCACGTCTCCCTGGCGCTCCAGCAGATGCCGCGCTGCCTCGACCACGAGTGGCGGCAGATCCTCAAGCCGTTCACGAGCAAGCGCCAGATGATGAGGTCGAAGAAGTGGACGTGGAAGGGCGAGCGGATCGCCGGGCTCGCGGACAAGAAGAGTCGGGCCGCCCTCGACGCGTGCGTCGACGTGTGGGGTGAGGCAGCGGCGGACCTCGAGTGGGCGGCGGACAAGAAGTCCCTCACCGTGACGATCCCGGTTGACCTCGTGGGCCCGGGAACCCACGAGGTGTGGATCACGACGCTCGACCGCAAGAAGCACCGGGCCGAGGGCGCGGTCGGCCCGTATTACCTGGTGTCGATGGAGCGGAACGTGTTCACGCAGGGCCCGACGGCGAAGATCACCGTCGAGGTCCCGGAGCTGCCGTTCGACCGCGACACCCCCGACGGGACGCCCGCTGGCTCCCGCTCATGGTTCGCCCCGACGTCGTTCTCCGCGCTCACGCCGCTCCCGTGGGGTCCGGCCCGTGGAGGCGCGGCGGCGACAGACGGCGCGGGGGACGGTGACACCGCCGGTGCGCGAACGGGCGGCGGGGACGTCCAGGCCGAGGAGGCGCCTGCGGACGACGGCACGGCCAAGGCCAAGGCTGAGGACGACGACGCGACGTCGACGATCGCGGTCGGGAAGGTCACGCCCGTCGTGCACGCCGCCCCCGTCCAGGAGACGGCCGGATGGGTGGCGCCGCGTCAGCCAGCGAACCTGCCCTGGGCCGCCGTCGGCGGACTCGCCCTCGCGCTGCTCGTGGCGGTGCCGTCCTGGCTGCTCGAGCGTGGTGCGGCACGAGGCGACGGCCGGTTGTCGCGGCTCGTGCGGGCGAGCTACGCGCCGCCGCGACAGGCCTCGGGGGCCCGCGATGGGGAGCCGGTCGACCGGCTTGCATCGGCAGAGAGCACGACGACCGAGGGGGAGGACCGAGCGTGAGCAGCAGCGGACACCTGATGCAGGACACCACGGACGACACGGCGGTGCGGGACGCGGTCGAGCTGCTCGACGGCGCTGCCCCGGCACGTGCCCGAGGCCGTGAGTCGCGCGGGCGCGGGGCGCCTGCGGCGCGCGGGCCGTGGTGGTCGCGGCGCGTCGGGCGGTGGCAGGCGGCCGTGATCATGGTGCTCGTCGCCGTGGTCTGCGCGTTCGCGGATCCCGCGGCCGGGGCGGACTCGTGGCGTGTCACGCTGCGGCTGGCGGCGTCGTTCTGGGTTGCGCTCGTGCTCGTCAACCATGGCGCTGCGGTCGCCCGGTGGTGCTTCGCGCGGCGTCCGCGACGCGACAAGCCCAGGATGACGTCGCGGTGGGTCCTCGTGCCGATCGCGCTCGTGCTCGTGCTGCTCGCGCGGAGCATCGGGGTCGCGCCCGTGCTCGTCCTGGGCGCCGTGCTCGCGACCGACTACGGGAGCGAGGCTGGCCGGGCGCGTACCGCTGTCGCGACTCTCGCCGGGGCCGTGTGGACGTTCGTCATAGCTGCGGCCGCATACGTCGGCTACTCGCTGCTCGTCGCTCATCCGGTGCGGGACTTCGTCGCCTGGGACGACCTCGAGCCCGTCGCAGCTGCTGAGCGGTGGACGCTCGCTGCGACGGTCAACCTGGTGGCGACCGAGACGCTCGCGATCATCGCCGTCGTCGCCGTGACGGCGCTCGTCGTCGGCCTGCTGCCCTTCGGGCTGTTCGAAGGCGCGAACCTGTGGCGTGCGTCGAAGGTCGTGTGGGTGCTGGCCTACGCCGTGGGCGCGGCAAGCTTCCTTGTCGTCGCACTCCCCGTCGCGCATACCGGGGAGTGGGACGGGCCCGCCCGGGGGTGGGCGGCGCTCTACGTCGCGTTCGCGGTGGCTGGCGTCAGCGGGTGGCTCGTTCTCGGCCGGCGGCGACCGCAGGCAGGCTGACGTCGGGTGAGCGTGCGGGCGGTGCGCCAGCGGGCGTCCAGATGCCGCCTGCGACCAGGCGTGTCAGGGTCGAGGGCATGAAGTCACTCCTCATCTTCCTGCTCGTGGCCTGGCTCGTGATCTCGCTCCTCGGTGCGCTCATCGAAGGGTTGCTGTGGCTGCTGTTCGTCGGGCTCGTCCTGCTCGTCGCCACCGCGGTGTGGGGCTGGCTCACGCGCGGGCGCGCATCCGGGCGCTCGTCGCGGGCGTAAGGGCTCCCGACGAGCGGCTCGCCAGGAGCTGGAGCAAGATCATGTACGGCATTCCATCCCCCTGACCGAGGTGAGGTACCCGTGGAGCACTGGACGATCGCGACGGCCGCAGAGCAGAGCCCGGACTTCCGGCGCGTGCTGTGGACGGGCGAGCACACGCAGCTCGTCATCATGACGATCCCGCCGGGCGGCGAGATCGGCGAAGAGGTCCACGAGGACACCGACCAGATCCTCACGTTCGTCTCCGGCACGGGCAAGGCGATCGTCTCCGGCAAGGAGCGCAACGTCGCCCAGGGCGACCTCGTCGTCGTCCCTGCCGGCCGCACGCACAACTTCCTCAACACCGGCGAGAACCCGCTCATCCTTTACACGGTCTACGGCCCGCCGGACCACGCCGATGGTGCGGTCCACCGCACCAAGGAGGAGGCCGACGCGGCCGAGGCCGCAGGCAAGGACGAGCCGCCGACCGAGTGAGGCGGAGGCGAGCGAGCGAGCAGTGACGATCGGCGAGTAGGAACGATGGGCGAGTAGCGCGAGCGCAGGGAGGACGCAGTCATGGCACGGATCACCGTCCTGGGCGGAACCGGGTACGCGGGGGGTCACATCGTCCGCGAGGCGGCCTCGCGGGGGCACGAGGTCACCGCGGTCTCCCGACATGCGCCCTCCGCCGCCGTCGGGAACGTCACGTACGCGACCGGCGACGTGCTCGTCCCCGGCGTGCTCTCCGAGGTGGTGCTTGGCGCGGACGTCGTCGTCGAGGCGCTCGCCCCGCGCTGTCCGCTCGCGGGCCAGGTCCGCGACGTCGTGCGGACCCTCGCCGCGGAGGCGCAGGCCGCGGGCGTGCGCCTCGGGGTCATCGGCGGCGCAGGATCGCTCGAGGTGGCCCCGGGCGGCCCGCTCCTGCTCGAGACCGACGGCTTCCCGGACGCGTTCAAGGAGGAGGCGCAGGAGATGGCGGCCGTGCTCGCCGACCTGCGGGCCTCCGAGGAGCAGCTTGACTGGTTCTACGTGAGCCCCGCCGGTGGGTTCGGCGCGTACGCGCCCGGGGAGCACACGGGAACGTTCCGCATCGGGGGAGATGTCCTGCTCGTCGACGACGACGGGGCGTCGGAGCTCTCGGGCGCGGACTTCGCACAGGCGGTCGTCGACGAGATCGAGACGGGCGCGCACCGGCGCGAGCGGTTCACGGTCGCGTACTGAGCCGCGGCGGCTCGGAGCGGTGGGACGAAGCTCCGGTGCGCGGCGATCCCCCAGTGCGGCCTCGACGCGGTGCTGCGCCTCACCGGTGCGTGACGGCGGGGGCATCCGTCCTGCGGTGGCGCGCCGCGCCCGCGCTGCCTACCGTCGAGATGGGCGGTCTCGCGCCGCCGCGTCGTCCACGCGGGCGTCTCAGGGAGACCTCGGGCGTCCCCAACCCTCAGGAGACTCGATGAGCCACGACGACCAGATCGCACCACTGCCCCAGCCCGAGCACGCGGAAGGCGCCGAGCCGGACCTCGCGGGACGTCCGGCCGGCGGCGTCGCCGACGACGTGCAGCGTCACGCGGACGAGGCTGCCGCCAACCTCGCTGCGGTCCCTGTCCCGCCGCCGCCTCCTGAGTCGTCGTACACAGCCGTTCCCATCCCGATGGACGACGAGGAGGCGGTGACCGACCCGACCCCGCCGCCCGCCGCCTTCCAGCCGCGGGGTGACCTGGCGTAGCGGGTCAGGGATATCGCGGACGGTGTGCGGACCGGGCTCTAGCCCGCCATGACGACCAGGACCACGATGATGGAGATGGTCATGCTGATGTAGCCGATCACGAGGCCCGCAGTGGCGAAGCCCTCCCCGTCGTCGCCCCGCTCCACGATCTGGGTCTTTGCGACGTGTCCGAGGACGACGCCGATCAGGCTCAGTCCCAGCAGCGAGACGATGAAGGACGCGAGCGCGAGTCCGTTGGTCGTGCGCCCACGAAGCGCGTTCACGGGGACGAGAATCGTCTCGCCGTGGCTGTCGATGACACGGACGTACTCGTCAGTTGATTGACGTGAGGAAGTCGGGGTGGAGCGCGCGTAGGACTGTGCAGCCGCCTGCTGCCGCTTACGGAAGTTGGCGAGGGCCGCGTCGGCCTCGTCGAGAGGGGGAGCCGACGAGGGTGGCTCCGGGCGCAGGTGGGGGAAGTCGCGGAAGATGTCGCTCAACGTCGCCGGTGGCGTGGACGGGTTCGCCACCAGCGAGGGCAGCAAGAAAACGTCCGAGGCGAGTGCGGCGAGGACCGCGGGGCCGGTCGTCGCGTCCTTCGCCATCGCTGCCCGCTGGTCCTTGCGCGCCGGGTCGAGGAAGAATCCCGATGTGAGTGCGGCAGCGGTATTCCTCTAGTCCGCCAACGATTCGGCGATCCGGGCGACTGCCAGCTGCCCGAGTGGGAGCGCCTGACGCGGGCCGCGACGGGACGGCATGGCGCGTGGCTCGGCGACGAGCACGCGCGCCTGACCTAGCCGTGCGGGACCGAGCGATGATGGGCGCCGGGGGCGCAACCAGCATGCCTGGTTGTCCGTTGCGGCCCGGTGGCCTGCTCGCGCCAACCTCATGCCTCGCGGGCGATCGATCGATGAGATGGCAGGACCGTGGCTGCGGCGCACTTCTCCGTGGCGGTTGTCGGAGACCGACACCGCCTGCCTTGGCCGGTGGCCAGCAATGCGCGCGGGGCTTGGGCCTCATCGAGCGGGCACGGCGGCCGTCCCGTGGCGGGCGCGGAGCTGAGCCATGACGGGTGGCGGCGGCTGACTCATCTGAGTGCGGCCCGTGGTGTCTGGCCGTGTGGTGCGGGTGCGTCCGGTGGGTGAGGTCCATTCGAGTGCGCCGTCGGGGTGCTGGACGGTTCGCCAGCGGGTGGTGTGTTTGAGGCGGTGGTGGGTGCGGCAGAGGTGGACGAGGTTGTCGGCGGAGGTCGTGCCGGTGTGGCCGTTCTCGCGGTAGGCGATCGTGTGGTCGAGGTCGCAGCGGTGGGCGGTGCGGGGGCAGCCGGGGTAGCGGCAGGTCTCGTCGCGCAGGCGTAGGGCGGTGCGTAGGTCGGCGGGCACGGTGTAGCGGGTGCGGCCGACGGAGAGGGTGGCGCCGGTCTCGGGGTGGGTGAGCAGGCGGATGAACGAGGGTGCGTGGGCGGCGAGCTCGCGGGCGACGTCAGGTGCGATGGGTCCGTAGCCGTCGAGGTGGCCGGGCTCGTCGCTGTGGCCCAGGAGGGTCAGGACCGGGACGGTGACGGCGACGACCGGCCGTATCCCGCGCAGGCCCACCGGAACTGACCAGCCGGCGCGGTCGTCATCAGGGCCGCCGAGGCCGTCGAGGCCGCTGGTGGTGCCGTCAGTGGCGCCGGAGGCGGGGTCGAGGAGGAGGGAGGTGAGGACGTCGGCGCGGCGTTGGGCGAGCGTGCGCAGCTCGCACGGCTCGTCGTCGGGCAGGTCGGTGAGGCGTTCGGCGGTGGTGGTGAGGGTGTCGTAGATCGCGCAGGCCTGGACCGCGGGCAGGAACGCGGTGAGCCAGGCCATGCCGTCCGCGGCGGGCTCGAGGGTGACGTGGCGCTCAAGGCTCGCGCGGCGGTGACGGGCGGCGATCGGTTCGGGGTGGACGCGTTCACGGATGCGCCGGGCGACCCGGCCCAGGGCGGCCGGGGTGGGGTTGGCCTCGAGCGCCGCCAGGACGCCGGACTGCAGCTCGGCCAGCGCGGCCTCGGGCAGGTCGTGGGCGTGGCGGGCCACCTGCGCGGCATGACGTGGGCTGAGGCGCCCGTCGAACATCGCCTCGAGCAGCCCCGGCAGGCGGCCGGTGAGATCCTGCGCGAGGTGCAGCGTCCCGGCCGCCGTCCCAGCCGCGACACCCGTGGCCCCGGCGAGATCGGCAGTGAGCGCCCGCTGGGCGTAGTCGAGGACCTGGCCCGTGACCGGCTCGCCGGTGGCCATCGGAACCATCGCGTCTGGCGCGGCGGCGGTGAACCTGGCAAGGAGCCCGATCGCGGCCAGCTGCTGGGCCGCGACCGCGTTCGCGACCCGCGTGAGCGACTCCACGACCGACATCACCTCGGCGATCACACGCTCCGCCTCGACCCGATCCACCAGCCCCCGACCGACCGGGAAGCGCTCAGCAACAGCCGTCACGTCGC